>DATMVI010000408.1:0-12414 GCA_035563275.1 Pyrinomonadaceae bacterium | reverse complement strand
CGCAAGGGTATGACGGTTTTTTCGTGTCGGCCGGGTCTCCGGCAGGCACACAGAAGGGTTTACCTCACATGACTTTAGCAGAGGAACGTCTGAGGCAACTAGATAACCCCTCACTGACCGCCGACGAGCGCGCCTTGCTGCGCTGCCGGGTGGCGGCCGAGTTCATCCACACGGGGCAATATGAAGTCGCGCGCGAGGCTCTCGGGGAGTTCTGGCGCGGCGTCGGGGAACGCCCCGACCTAGAAGGGCTGGCCGAGGGCACGGCGGCCGAAGTGTTGCTACAGGTGGGCGCTCTGTCAGGGTGGTTAGGCGCGAGCAGTCAGGCGGCGGGTTCACAGGGGGCGGCGAAAGACCTGATTAGCGAGAGCGCGGCGCTCTTTGAAAGCCTCGGGGAGGCCAACAGGGCGGCGGCGGCGCGCGGCGAACTCGCGCTCTGCTACTGGCGCGAGGGCGCATACGGCGAGGCCCGCGTGCTTTTGGAGGAAGCCGCCGCGCGAATCAGCGGCGACGCGGAGTTGGAGGCCAAGACCGCCCTGCGCCGGGCCGTGGTCGAGACTGCCGCCGGGCGCTACAGCGATTCGCTACGCCTGCTCACCGAATCCGCGCCGCTCTTTGAAGAGAGCACGAACCACGCCCTGAAAGGCAGTTTCCACAACGAACTCGCCATCGCCCTGCAACTTCTGGGCGAGGCGCAGCGCCGCCGCGATTACGCCGACCGGGCCATCATCGAATACACGGCGGCGGCGTATCACTTCGGGCAGGCGCGGCACGAGCGCTACGTCGCGCGCATCGAAAACAACCTCGCCTTCCTGCTCTACAAGCTCGGCCGCTACGCCGACGAGCACGAGCACCTTGACTACGCGCAGTCAATCTTTACGAACCTGAAGGACGCAGGCAGCCTCGCGCAGGTGGACGAGACGCGGGCGCGCGTGCTCGTCGCGGAGGAGAAGTACAGGGAGGCGCAACGCATCCTCGCGGGCGCCCTCCAGACTTTCGAGCAGGGCGGCGACTCCGCATTTCTGGCCGACGCGCTGACCGTTCAGGGCGTGATTCTGGCGCGGCTCGGGCTCCACGAAAGTTCCGCGGCCGTCCTGCGGCGCGCGGCCGACATGGCCGAAAGCCTCGGCGCGCACGGCAACGCGCGGCTGGCCTTAATCACGCTCGTCGAGGAGCACGGGGCCCGGCGCGCGCTGCCTTCCGACGAGGTCTATGACGCTTACCTGCGGGCCGACAGGCTGCTCGAAGGCGCGCGGGACGCGGAGGACGTGGCGCGGCTGCGGGCCTGCGCCCGCGTCGTCATGCGGCGGCTCGCCGGAGTCCAAATCCACGATCAGGACTTCTCCTTCTACGAAGCGGTGCAGGAGCTGGAGGCCAAGATCATCGAGCAGGCTTTGGAGGAGTCGGGCGGGAGCGTGGTGAAGGCCGCGAGGCTGCTCGGGCTCACGCACCAGACGCTCGGGACGATGCTGAGCCAGCGGCACAAGAGCCTTTCGGAAAAGCGGACGCCGCGCGCCAAGAGGCGGCGGAGCATCATTAAAAGGCCGAAAGACTGACGGCGCCGGCGCGGCCGCGGGCCGCCCGTTACCGCCTGAGACTGTCGGCGGCCTCGTCGAGCGCGTGTGGCAGGCGGTCGGCGCGGGGGCCGCCGCCCTGAGCGAGGTCGGGGCGGCCGCCGCCGCGGCCTTCGAGGGTTTGGCAGGCCCGGCGCATCAGGGCGTTCATGTCGCCGGGGGCGTCGGCGGCGCGGGCGAAGACGAGGCGCGCGCCCGACTCGTCACGCGAGCCGAGGAGCGCCACCACGCCGGCCCGCGCGGCGACGGCGAGCGCCAGACGCCGCAGGCTCTCGGCGTCGCGCCCTTCGAAGGCGCGCGCGACGACGCGCGGGCCCGGGGGCGCGTCGGCTTCGGCTTCAGGCTCCGACTCTTCCAACAGTTCGCGCGCCTCGGCGCGGGCCGCCACCTCTTCGAGGGCGCGGGAGCGGCGCTGCAAATGTTTGTGCTCTTCGAGCAGGCGCGCGGCCGCCTCGCCCACCTCGTCGCGCCCGACGCTGAAGTGCGCCGCCGCCGCGCGGGCCGCGCGGTTGGCGCGGCGGTAATCGGCCAGAGCGCGCCCGCCCGCGACGAACGTGACGCGGACAAGGGCCTTCGCGCGCTCCCAGTGGCGGACGGCGATGACGCCGACCTCGCCCGTGCGCCGCGCGTGCGTCCCGCCGCACGGGCTGAAGTCGAAGCCCTCGATCTCGATGACGCGCAGCTCGCCCTCGCGCGCCGAGTCCTTCCTGAGCGGCATCCGCGCGGCCTCGCCCGGCGTCACCTGATGGACGCGGACGGGGCGGTCGCCCCAGACGATTTCGTTGGCGCGGTCTGCGGCCCGCTCGACGGCCGCGTCGGACACTTCCTTCAGGTCAACGTCGACCTCGCTGGCCTCCGCGAGCATGCGGAAGCTGCGCGTCTGCGCGCCGAAGAGTTCGACGAAGGCTTGCGAGAGGATGTGCTGCCCCGTGTGCTGCTGGATGTGGTCGAGCCGGCGCGGCCAGTCCACCCGCCCGCGAACCTCCGCGCCGACGGCCGGCGCTTCGCCCTCAAGGACGTGGCGCACGCCTTCGGCCTCCGCGTCCACGCACTCGACGACGCGCGCCGCGCCCAGCAGGCCCGTGTCCGAGGGCTGGCCGCCGCCGGTCGGGTAGAAGGCCGTACGGTCGAGCGTCACGACGCTGCGCCCCTCGGCGTCGCGCGCCACGCCCGTCACGCGCGCGTCGAACTCCGTCAGCCGGGAGTCCTGATAGTAAAGCCGCTCGGTGCTCATACCGCGCCAGTCTAACACTCCTCCCGGCGGCCGTCGCCGGCGCGGAGCGCGCCCCCTTTTCAGACTCCGCGGGGCGGCGCGCGGGGGGCGCGGGGTGGTAGGATGGTTTTATGAACGGAGTTCGCCTCGACCCTCTGAAGGAGGCCGTCGCCAGACGCCTGTTGACGCTCGTGCTGCTCACCGTGCTGGTCTGGCACACGGTCGTTTTGCCCGCGCCGGCCGGGGCCTTCGTGCGCCGCGCCGGCGGGCCGCGCGACGCCGAGGAGAGGGAAGAGGGCGGGCCGCGCGAGGCCGCCGCGGAGAGGGACGCGCCGGTCGAAGACCTCGACTGGCCGGAGTTCATCAACGGCTGAGCCGCCGCCCGGACAGGGGGGGTTAGATTTTTGATTCGCGTTTGAAAGACCGCGCCGGCCCCTTCAGCCGCGCACCAAAAATCTAAAATCCAAAATCCCCCGGCTCCCGCCCGGCGGACTTAATCCAAAAACTGGAAACCTCACGGCGCGGGCTGCGTAATAACTCTGTCCAGTGTTAGAGAACGACGGCCTGCCGTCCCCTTCAATCCCGACTTCACGCAAGAGGTTTAAGGTTATGCACACGCGAAACACAGACGACTCCCTCGCGGGCGGGGTGTTCACCTCCCGCCTGTTCGCCCGCGCCTTCGCGCTCCTGCTCTTCGTCGGCCTGCTCTTCGTCGCGCAGGCGGCCCCGGCCGCCGCGCAGCAGACGGGGCTGCCGCCGCTCATCGACCGCCAGCTCTTCTTCGGCGACCCCGAGATCGCCGGCGCGCAGCTCTCGCCCGACGGCAAGTTCATCTCCTTCATCAAGCCCCTCAACGGCGTGCGCAACATCTGGGTCAAGCGCGCCGACGAGCCTTTCGACGCCGCCCGGCCCGTGACGGCCGACACCAAGCGGCCCATCCCCGGCTACTTCTGGAGCCACGACGCCCGCTTCATCCTCTTCGTGCAGGATCAGGGCGGCGACGAGAACTACAACGTCTACGCCGTTGACCCCGCGGCCAAGCCGGCCGCCGGCCAGCAGGTTCCGCCCGCGCGCAACCTGACCGAGGCCAAAGAGGTGCGCGCCCTCATCTACTCCGTCCCCGAGACCGAGCCTGACGCCATCTACGTCGGCATCAACGACCGCGACAAGGCTTGGCACGACCTCTACAAGGTCAAAATCTCGACGGGCGAGCGCACGCTCGTGCGCCGGAACACGGAGCGTTTGACGGGCTGGGTCTTCGACCTCAAGGATCAGCTCCGGCTCGCCACGCGCGCGGCCGAGAACGGCGACACCGAGGTCTTGCGCGTCGACGCCGACGGCTTCAAGAAGGTCTACACCTGCAACGTCTTCGAGGCGTGCGGCCCCGTCCGCTTCCACAAGGACGGCAAGCGCGTCTACATGGAGACGAACCGCGGCGACGTGGACCTCACCCGCCTCGTCCTCTTCGACCCCGAGACCGCTAAGGAGGAGGTCGTCGAGTCCGACCCGTCGAGCCGCGTGGACTTCGGCAACGCCATCTTCTCCGAGGTGTCGGACGAGATCGTCGCCACCGTCTACAACGACGACCGCCGGAGGATTTACTGGAAGGACAAGGGCTTCGAGGCGGACTACAACCGCATCAAGAAGGAGGTGGGCGACAAGGAGCTGAGCATCACCTCGACGACGAAGGACGAAAGGCTCTGGCTCGTCGCCGCCAACAGCGACACAGACCCCGGCTCGGTCTACCTCTACGACCGCCCCTCGAAGAAGCTCACGCTCCAGTACCGCGTCCGCGAGAAGCTGCCGCGCGAGCACCTCGCGGAGATGAAGGCCATCCGCTACAAGTCCTCGGACGGCCTCGAAATCCCCGCCTACCTGACGCTGCCCAAAGGCGTCGCGGCCAAGAACCTGCCGCTCGTCGTCTTCCCGCACGGCGGCCCGTGGGGGCGCGACTCGTGGGGCTACAACCCGTTCGCGCAGTTCCTCGCCAACCGCGGCTACGCCGTGCTGCAACCCAACTTCCGCGCCTCGACCGGCTTCGGCAAGAAGTTCATCAACGCGGGCAACAACGAGTGGGGCCAGAAGATGCAGGACGACCTGACGTGGGGCGTCAAGCACCTCGTGGCCGAGGGCGTCGCCGACCCGAAGCGCGTCGGCATCATGGGCGGCTCCTACGGCGGCTACGCGACGCTCGCGGGCCTCGCCTTCACGCCCGACGTGTACGCGGCCGGCGTCTCCATCGTCGGCCCGTCGAACCTCATCACGCTCCTGAACTCGATCCCGCCCTACTGGGAGTCGATCCGCAAAATCTTCACCGAGCGCATGGGCGACCCGGCGACGCCGCAGGGCAGGGCGATGCTTGAGAAGCAGTCGCCGCTGAACGCGGCCGACAAGATCAAGTCGCCGCTCCTCGTCATTCAGGGCGCCAACGACCCGCGCGTGAAGAAGGCCGAGAGCGACCAGATCGTCGTCGCGCTGCGCGAGCGCGGCTTCCCCGTCGAGTACCTCGTCGCGCCCGACGAGGGGCACGGCTTCGCCCGCCCGGTCAACAACATGGCGATGTTCGCCGCCTCCGAGAAGTTCCTCGCCAAACACCTCGGCGGCCGCTTCCAAGAGGGGATGACGCCGGAGACGGCGACGCGCCTCAAGGAGATCACGGTGGACGTGAAGACGGTCGAGCTGCCGAAGAAGGCCGCGGCCAGCCCCGCCGAGCTGCCGAAGCCGGCGGCCGACCTCAGCGCCGGCACGACCAACTATCAGGCCGGCATCGCCGTCGCGGGCCAGAACATCCCGATGACCGTCACGACCGAGGTCAAGGAGGAGGGCGGCCGCTGGGTCGTGACCAGCACGGCGAAGGCCGCCGCCTTCGGCGAGATGATCGACAAGACCACCTACGAGAAGGGGAGCCTCGTCCCCGTCGCGCGCTGGGTCAGTCAGGGGCCGGTGGTGGTAGATATCAAGTTCGACGGCGGGAAGGCCACCGGCACGATGAGCATGAGCGGCAACCCCAAGCCGGTCGCCGCCGACCTCGGCGGTCAGCTCTTCGCCGACGGCTCCGGCATGATGCTCTCGCTGGCGGCGCTGCCGCTCGCGGACGGCTACGCCACCACCTTCCGCAACTTCGACGTGCAGTCGCAGAAGGTGAAGCTGAAGCAGTTGCGCGTGGCGGGCGCGGAGAAGGTGACGGTGCCGGCCGGGACGTTCGACGCGCAGAAGATCGAAATCACCTCGGCCGAGGGCGAGGCCGACAAGACGACGCTCTGGGTCGACCCGGCCACGCGCCGCGTCCTCAAGGTCGTCTCCGTCGTCCCGGCCATGAACGGCGCGGTCATCACGTCGGAACTGACGCAGTAAGGTCGCCGCCACAACCGAGAGGGCCGCCGCGCGTGAGAAGCGCGGCGGCCCTCTCCTTTTTGACGCCCGCCCGCTTCAGTGGGCCTGCTGCGGGTCTTTGCCCGCCTCGGAATACTGACGCCGCGGCCCGCCGAGTTGATTCATCCAGTCGAACCTCGTTCCTCATTCGACAAGTGGTGTGGCCGTCGTCGCCGTCGCGCGGGCCGTGCGGCTGTACGTTTTTGCGACTCACGCGGCGGCCTTGCGCACTTGGGGCAAGAGGCGTACCCTGCGGCGAAAAGCGGGGAAAAATCGAGGGGTGCGCCGCGCCGCGCGGCGTTGGCGCAGAGTTTGCCTCTGACGCGAGGCGAGGGTTCTGTCAAATTCAGAATAGTACGGGGCCGGGCCGGCGCGGATCGCCGCGGCCCCGCAGAGGAGGACGCGGATGCTTACGATTTTAGGTTGGATCATCTTCGGTCTGATCGCCGGGATCATCGCCAAGGCGATCATGCCGGGCAAAGACCCGGGCGGGGCCATTATCACCATCCTGCTCGGCATCGTCGGCGCGGTCATCGGCGGCTTCATCGGCCGCGCGCTCTTCGGCTACGGCCGGGGCGACGGCGGCGACATGAGCGAGCCGGGATTCATCATGAGTCTCATCCTCGCCGTCGTCGGGGCCATCATCGTCCTCGCCGCCTACCGGCTCATCAAGGGCCGCAGCATGAGGGTCTGAACCGCGAGCGCCGGGCGGCGGGGCGACGGGCGGCGGGGGAGAACAGGTAGCCTCTTCCCGCCGCCCGTCGCCCGGTGCCCGGCGCCTTTTCGGGTTGCGAGATGACGGACGAGGAAGTCCGTGAGCGCGTCGTCAGGCTCGGCTTCGACGGCGACCGCGGGCGGTTCGAGCGCTTCTGCCGGCGCCTGCGCGAGGGGCTGCCCGAGGGGACGGGCGTCGCCCTGCGCGGCAGCGTCGTCACGGCCGAGCGTTGGGAGGACGGCGCGCCCTTCGACGCCGAAGGCCCCGGCACTTCAGACCTCGACGTGACGCTCATCGGCACCGAGGTGATGGAGTGCTGGCACCCCGACGCCTTCTACATCCCGTCGCTGCACACCAAGCCGCTCGGCGACAAAGACCCCGACTGCGCGCCCGCGCTCGACTCGCTGCGGCGCGAGTTGCAGGAGATCGCCGGCCGCCCCGTCAACTTTCAGGCCACCTCGAACGTCATCCTCTTCGCCCGCGACGTGCTGATGAGCCAGCCCTACTACATGCTCATCGAGGCGGGCGCGAGCGCGCCGTGACCCTCCGCCTGCTCAGCTACAACATACGCTTCGGCGGCCGCGGGCGGGAGGCGCGACTCGCCGAGGTCATCCGCGCCGTCGCGCCCGACCTCGTCGTCTTTCAGGAGGCGACCGACCCGCGCGTCGTCGAGCGCGTCGCCGAACTGACGGGGATGCCGCGGTGGGCGGCGCGGCCGGCGCACTCGACCGGCTACGTCAGCCGCGTGCCGCTGGTCGGGCACGAGTGGCACTACCCGGCGGGGTCGCGCCACGCCGTCCTCGAAATCGTGCTCGGCGGCGGCGCGCGCGTCTTCGGCCTGCACCTGAGCGCGCGCTTCTCGAAGTGGAGCGAGCGGCGGAGGGCGAGGGAGATCGGCGCGCTGCTCGAAGGCATACGACAGCATCAGGAGGGCTTCCACGTCCTCGTCGGCGACTTCAACACGCTCGCGCCGGGCGAGGTCTTGGAGACGCGGCGGATGCCGGCGTGGATACAGGCCCTGATCTGGCTGAGCGGCCGCGACATCCGGCGCGAGACCATCCAACGCCTGCTCGCGTCCGGCTACGCCGACGGCTTCCGCCAACTCCACCCGGAAGACCGCGGCCACACCTTCCCGACGTGGGATCCGCACGCCCGCCTCGACTACGTCTTCCTCCCCGCCCGCTACGCCGACCGCCTCAAAGCCTGCGAAGTCGTCACGCTCCCCGAAGCCCGCGCCGCCTCCGACCACTTCCCCCTGCGCGCCGAGATCGAAGTCAACTGATTGCGGACTGGCGATTGCGGGTGGCGGATCGGAAGAGGTTGAGTGAATGATTCGTTGATTCAATCGCCCGACTTCCGCCAGACGCGCAATCGTCAATCCGCAACCCGCAATCGTTTTTGACACCCCCGCGCGCGTATGCCAATAATCGCGTCGTCTCCTGCTCCAGTTCACCCTTCGGAGTCATCGGCACATGAAACGTCGCCCGCGCTTCGCGCCCTCCTTGCGCGCGCTCGCCCTGCTCCTCCTGCTGCCCGCGGTGTGCGCGGCGCAGGAGACGCAAGCACAGGCTGAGCGCCCCTACCGCATCAGCTATCGCCTCTCGATGCCGCGGCCGGAGTCGCACCTCTTCGAGGTCGAGGTGGACGTGGACGGCGTCGCGGCGGGCGACGCCGTGGACTTCCAGATGCCGCGCTGGTCGCCGGGCCGCTACGCCGTCTTCGACTTCGCCAAGAACGTGCAGGAGGTGCGCGCCGACACCCTCTGCCCGCCGCGGACGAAGTGCGAGCGGCGGGCGCTGCGCGTCGAGCGGCTCGACACGCAGACGTGGCGCGTGAGTTCGCCCGGCCCCGAGGGACTGACGCTCTCCTACAAGGTCTTCGCCGACGACCTCTCCGGAACCTTCTCGCAGCTCGACCGCCGCCACGCCAACTACAACGGCCACTCCGTCTTCATGTACGTCGCCGGCCACAAGCAAGACCCGGTCGGGCTGAAGATCGACGCGCCCGCCGGCTGGAAGATCGTCAACGGCCAGACCATCCGCGACAACCAGAGCGAGTTTAAATTCCCGAACTACGACCTGCTCGTGGACACGCCCACCGAGATCGGGCCCGACTGGACGGTGGACGAGTTCAGACTCGGCGGCCGCGTCTACCGCGTCGTCGTCCACTCGTTCGGCGACGAGGGCGGGCGGCGGGCCGAGCTGGTCAGGCAGGTCGAGAGGGTCGTGCGCGCGCAGGTCGAGACGATGGGCGAGCCGGAGTTCGAGCGCTACGTCTTCCTCTTCCACTTCGACCCGACGGCGCGGCGCGGCGACGGCATGGAACACCTCAACTCGACGCAGATCGTCGAGACCGGCCCGCTCTCCGACCGCAACGTTTTCGCCGGCGCCGTCGGCACCGCCTCGCACGAGTTCTTCCACGTCTGGAACGTCAAGCGGCTGCGGCCCGCGGGGCTCGGGCCGTGGGACTTCACGCGCCCCGTCGTGACGCGCGGCCTCTGGATCGCCGAGGGCTTCACCAACTACTACGGCACGCTGCACGAGCACCGCGCCGGCCTGCTCGACGAGGAGCGGCTCTACGGCCGGCTCGCCGAGACCGTCACGCGCGTCGAGAACCACCCCGGCAACGCTCTGATGAGCGCCGAGGAGGCGAGCCTGCTCGCCTCGTTCCTCGACCGCGCGAGCCACGACCAGCGCACCAACCTCGAAAACACCTCGGTCAGTTACTACCCGAAGGGCGAGACGCTCGGCCTCGCGCTCGACCTCCTCATCCGCGCGCGCACCCGCGGCCGCTCGTCGCTCGACGAGGTGATGCGCCGCGCCTACCGCAAGTTTTATCTGGAGAGCCCGAACGACAGCTACTACCTCCGAGGCCGCGGCTACACCCTCGAAGAGTTCTTCGCGCACATCAAAGAGGTCACGGGCGAGGACTTCGACTTCTTCCTCGAACGCCACGTCCGCCAGACCGCGCCGCCGCCCTACGAGGAGGGGTTCGCCGCGGTGGGCCTGCGCTTCCTGCGCGTGCCGGAGCGCGGCCCGAACGCCGCCCCGGCGCGCGCCACCTACCGCATCGAAAAGGACGAACGCGCCACCCCCGAAGCCCGCGCCCTCCGCGCCGCGTGGCTGAGCGGGAAGAAGTAAAAGCAGTGAAACGTGAATGGAAGTTGTCAGTCGTCAGTTATCAGTTTTCAGTAAAGGCAAAGAACTGACGACTGATGACTGACGACTGATAACTCCTCTTCACGTTTCACGGTCTTTATCGATTCGCGGCTCTCGCCTTCCCTCGGAACCTTCCCCGGCAACCGGTGTCTGTAGCGGTGCACCGGGAGAACGTCGAGGGAAATCAAAGATGCGCGGAACCATCGGTAAGCTCTTCGCGGCGGCCGCCCTGCTCGTCGCCTTCTCCGTCACCTGTCTCTACGTCGGCCAACAACACGCGGCCGCGCAGGCGCCGCAGGCCGAGAACCCGCTGGCGCAAGCGTTCGCCTCAGACGCCGGCGACGGCTGGGTGCTCGCCGGCGGCTTCCTCATGGTCGTCGCCCTCGCCGTCGCCGGCGCCGGCGGCATGCTCTGGGCGCAGGAGAGAAAGCAGTGAGAAGCAGTAGACAGTAGACAGTAGACAGTAGACAGTAGGAAGACCTTCGGCAGCGAATCGTTCGCATCTCGTCGTCAGTCGTCGCGGCGCGCAAGCGCTACTGACTACTGACTACTGTCTACTGTCTTCAAGGCACGAACACCTCGATGCGTTCCGGGGCGATCTCGAAGGTCATCGGCAGCTCGCCGATGAGTTCGCCGTCGGCCTGCACCGGGGCGTTGCCTTCGGCGCGGACGCGCGTGACGCGGCGGAAGCAGATGCCGGGCGCGCCCTCGGGCGCGACGCCGCCGCGCATGGCGTGGCCGAGCAGGCGCAGGTAGCGCAGGCGGCTGCGCGTGTTGATGACGCAGACCTCGAACTCGTCGGCTTCGAGCCGCGCGCGCGGGGTGATGGCGAGGCCGCCGCCGTACCACGGCGCTTTGCCGACGGCCGCGTAGGTCGCCGGCAGCCTCTCGCCGTCCACCTCGACGTGGAAGACTTCGGGCCGCCACCACGCGAGGTGGCCGAGTCCGGCGTACCAGAAGGCCGCCTCGCCGACGCGCCGCTTCAGCGCGGGCCGCACGCTGCGGACGACCGAGGCGTCCAGCCCGACGCCGGCCAGCATGAAGAAGTAGCGCCGCTCGCCCGTCCGCCCGCTCGTCGCCAGCCCCAGAGAGATGCGCCGCGAACGCCCGCCGAGCAGCACGCGCGCCGCGCCCCCGGCCGACGCAGGCAGGCCGAGCTGACGCGCCAGCACGTTCGCCGTCCCCGCCGGCCACACGAGCAGCCGCGCGCCCGTCCCCGCCAAGCCCTGTATCGCCTCGTGAACCGTCCCGTCGCCGCCGCGCGCGACGACCGCGCCGAAGCCCTCGCGCGCCGCGCCCTCCGCCAGACGCGCCGCGTCGCCCGGCCCCGCGGTCGGCCGCACCTCGACGCCGACGCCGCCCGCGCGCAAAAGCTCGCGGAACGTTTCCACCTCATGCGCGCGCGCGGCCCCGCCGCGGCCGGCGCGCGGGTTCAGGATCAAAACCGCCCTGCTCTGATTCGTCATCGCCTTCAGCCCGGCAAACGCGGTGCCGGCGCGGGCGACGCCACGGCCCGCGGCCTTCTTCCGCTAACGCGCACGCGCCCGCCGGACAACTGTCGGGTGAAAGATGCGCCCCGCGCGAGCTTAAAGAACGGAACCGCGGGCGGTAGCGGCCGGGTGTGAGTTACGTTGGCGTTGACTGTTGACGTAACTCACACCCGGCCGCTTACCGCCCGCGGTTCCGTTCTAATCATCGCCCGCTCGCGGCCGCAGCGATGTTCGCGCGCGCGAGCCGGGCCGGGCTTATTCCAGACGGTAGTTGGGCGCTTCCTTCGTGATGATAACGTCGTGGACGTGCGACTCCTTGAGGCCGGCGGGGCTGATGCGGACGAAGCGGGTGCGCTCCTGAAACTCCGGGATGGTGCGGCAGCCGGTGTAGCCCATGCCGGCGCGCAGGCCGCCGACGAGCTGCGTCACCATGTCGGCCAGAGTGCCCTTGTAAGGCACGCGCCCCTCGATGCCCTCGGGGACGAGCTTCGACTCCATGTCGGTCGCCTCCTGCGCGTAGCGATCCTTCGAGCCCTCGCGCATCGCGCCGATGGAGCCCATCCCGCGGTAAGCCTTGAAGGAGCGGCCTTGATAGAGGATGAGCTCGCCCGGCGACTCTTCCGTGCCCGCGAAGAGCGAGCCGACCATCACCACGTCCGCGCCCGCCGCGATCGCCTTCGCCACGTCGCCCGAGAACTTCACGCCGCCGTCGGCGATGACCGGCACGCCCGAACCCTTCGCGGCCTGCACGCAGTTGAAGACCGCGGTCATCTGCGGCACGCCCGCGCCCGTCACCACGCGCGTCGTGCAGATGCTCCCGGGGCCGATGCCGCACTTGACGGCGTCGACGCCGGCGCTGATGAGTTCGCGCGCGCCCTCGCCCGTGGCCACGTTG
>DATMVI010000407.1:0-3077 GCA_035563275.1 Pyrinomonadaceae bacterium | reverse complement strand
GCGAAGGCGTGCGCGCCCGCGCGCATCAAAAGCAGCTCGCGCGGCTCGGCCGCCTGCGGGTGTGTCGCGTCGTCGCTCATCGCTCGCCGCAAGAGTGTGCGTGAAGACGGCGGCGGAAGGCAAGGCGAGTGCGGAATGCGGAGTGCGGATTGCTAAGACAACGTGCCTTCTAATCCGCACTCCGCATTCCGCACTCGGCAATGTCGTCGTGCTACACTGTCGGCAAACCACGCCAACTCGGAGTTCCGTATATTGAAGGGGGAAGGGATGGACGAATTCGACCGCTACCGGGCGGAGATGAACGAGCGGATTCTGGGCAGCAACCACCTCGGCATCAAGCGCTTCTTCGCGCTCGACACGCAGGCTTACGAGGACGGGGCGCTCGACAAGCGCACGAAGGAGCTGATGGGGCTGGCCGCCTCGATGGTTTTGCGCTGCGACGACTGCATCACCTACCACGTCAAGCAGTGCGCCTCGGCCGGCGTCACGCGCGAGGAGTTCCTCGACGCCTTCAACGTCGCGCTCGTCGTCGGCGGCTCCATCGTCATCCCGCACCTGCGCCGCGCCGTCGAGCGCCTCGACGAAATCCTCGCGGGCGGGGCGGAAGCCCGGCCGTGAACGGGGGCGGCCCCGGTTTCGGCGGGGGCCGGCTCGGGCCGGCTTGAGACGCCCCCGCCCGACGGCCGCGCCTCCGTCCCGGAGGGAATGTCTGTGGCTTCGAGTTTGAGACTGTTGGCGGTGGCGGCCGTGGCGGCCGTCGTCCTGCTCGCGCTCCCGGCGTGGGGGGGAGGTGGTGCGGCGTTGGCGGTGCGGCAGGAGGGGCGCGTGCGCGCGCCGGAACTCGAAGGCGGGCGCGGGTGGCTCAACACCGACGCGCCGCTCTCGCTCGCCGCCCTGCGCGGCAAGGTCGTGCTCCTCGACTTCTGGACTTACGGCTGCATCAACTGCCTGCACGTCATCCCCGACCTGCAAAAGCTCGAAGCGAAGTACGCGCGCCAGCTCGTCGTCATCGGCGTCCACTCGGCCAAGTTCGACAACGAGAAGGAGACCGAGAACATCCGCCGCGTCATCCTCCGCTACCAGATCGAGCACCCGGTAGTTAACGACGCCGACTTCCGCATCTGGCGGTCGTACGCCGTCCGCGCGTGGCCGACGCAGGTCTTGATCGACCCGGCGGGCTACGTCGTCGGGCAGGCCGCGGGCGAGGGCCACTACGCCGCGCTCGACGAGGCGGTCGGCCAACTCGTCGAAGAGTTTCGCAAACGCGGCGCGCTCGACGAGCGGCCCCTGAAGCTCGCGCTTGAGCGCGCGAAGGTGGGCGACCTGCCGCTCGCCTTCCCCGGCAAAATCCTCGCCGACGGGAAGGGCGACCGCCTCTACGTCGCCGACTCGAACCACCACCGCGTCGTGGTCACGCGGCTCGACGGCACGCTCGTGGACACCATCGGCACGGGCGAGCGCGGCGCGCGCGACGGGGCCTTCGACCGCGCCACCTTCTACCGCCCGCAGGGCCTCGCGCTCGCGGGCGGCGCGCTCTACGTCGCCGACACCTCGAACCACCTCATCCGCCGCGTGGACCTGAAGGCGCGCACGGTCGAAACGCTCGCCGGCACGGGCGAGCAACTGCGCGACTACGGCGTGCGCGGCGGGCCGGCGCGCGCGACGCCTCTGAGTTCGCCGTGGGACTTGCTGGTAGACGGCCGCGCGCTCTACGTCGCGATGGCCGGGCCCCACCAAATCTGGCGGCTCGACCTCCGGAGCAATCAGCTCTCGGTCTTCGCCGGCACGGGGCGCGAGGCGCGGCTCGACGGCCCGCGCGACGAGGCCGCCTTCGCGCAGCCTTCGGGCCTCGCCTCCGACGGGCGCGCTCTCTACGTCGCCGACAGCGAGTCGAACATCATCCGCGCGATTGCGCTGCGCGGCGCCGCCCGCGGCAGCGCCATCAGCGCCGGCGACGCGACGCGGGGCGAGGCCGCGCCCCCGCCTTTCGGTTCCGAGGCGGACGCCGGGCCGGAGGTGAGGACGCTCGTCGGCGGCGACCTCTTCGAGTTCGGCGACCGCGACGGGCGCGGCGACGACGTGCGCCTCCAGCACCCGCTCGGCCTCGCCTTCCACGACGGCCGCCTCTACGTCGCCGACACCTACAACCACAAGATCAAGCTGCTCGACCCGCGCGCCCGCGCCGCCCGAACCTTCGCCGGCACGGGCCGGCCCGGTCAGGAGGACGGGGAGACGCCGAGCTTTTACGAGCCGGGCGGACTGGCCGTCGCGCGCGGCCGCCTCTACGTCGCCGACACGAACAACCACGCCGTCCGCGTCGTCGATTTGAAGACGAGGAGGACGACGACCCTCAAGCTCGACGGCCTGCGCCCGCCCGACGCGGGCGCGGCGACCGCCGGAGACGACCCCGCCGGCCCGAACGCCGAGGAGATTAAAGTCGCGCCGCAGCGCGTCGCCGCGGGCGCGGGCCGCGCGCTCGTCGTCAGCGTGCGCCTGCCCGAAGGCCATCACCTCAACCCCTCCGCGCCGCAGCGCTACAAGGTCACGGTCGAGTCCGGGCGCGAACACCTCAGACTCGCGCGGCCCGCAGCGCCGGGCCCGCCCCCGCCCGCAGACCTTCACGAGACGGGCCGCGCGTCGAAAGACCTGACCCTCCCGCTGCGCGTCCCCTTCGACGCGCTCGCGCCGGGCGCGTCCGCCCTCCGCGTCCGGCTCACGCTCTTCTACTGCCGCGAAGACAACACCGGCACGTGCCGCATCAAGACCCTCTCGTGGCACGCCCCCGTCGAAATCACCGCCGCCCCTGACGCGCCCCGCGAGGTCAAACTGGACGGGAAGGTGGAATGAAAGAGTAGACAGTAGTCAGTAGACAGTAGACAGTAGCGCTCCGCGCCGCGACGGCCGGCGCTGACACGCGAAGGACGCGATGGCGAAAGGTTTTTCTACTGACTACTGACTACTGACTACTGTCTACTGTCTACTTCCCCCGGCATGACAGCCGCGCGGGCTTCGGTGTAGAATCCGTGCGAATCACCTTTTTCGGCAGTCGAAAGTTTTGTCTGAAGCTCAACCCCGAG
>DATMVI010000406.1:0-2399 GCA_035563275.1 Pyrinomonadaceae bacterium | reverse complement strand
CCCCGCCAGTTGCGCTTCGCGCGCAGGGCGACGAGCAGCCCCAGCGCGAGCGAGGCGACGAGTTGCAGGGCCTCGGCGTAGGTCGTGTAGTGGCCGAAGAAGCCGCTCGCGCGCTCGTCGCGCCCGCGCCCCCACGCCGCGAGGCCGAGCCGCGCCTCCGCCGTCTCGCCCTCGGGCAGCGCGCCGCGCGCGACGCGGAAGGCCGGCAAAGCCTCGACGCGGTAGACGCGCACGCACGCGGCCTCCGCGTCCCACACGCAGGCGGTCTTCCCGTCCGGCCAGCGGTAGATTTTATCGGCCGCCTGCCGCTCGTTCAGAATCCCGCCCGCCAGCTCTGCCGGGTCGCGCGCGGGCGCGCCGTCCACCGACAGAATCGTATCGCCCTCGCGCACGCCGGCCGCGCGCAGCGCGCTTTCGGCCGCCAGCGCCTCGACCTTGATGCCGCGCCCGGCGGCGTAGGCGGCGAAGGTGTAGACGACGTTGACCGCGCACGAGGCGACGAGCGTGAAGACGAGCGCCCGCAGCACGCGCCGGTCGCGGACGTTTTGCGCGACGACGTAGACGATGGTGAAGAGGCTCGCGGCGCGCAGCTTCCCGATCGAGGCGGCCGGGTCGTAGGAGAAGAGGGCCGAGACGAAGGTCAGGATGAAGAAGCCGAGCAGCGCGTAGTCAACCGGCGTCCGGCGCGCGGCCGGGCGCGGGCGGAAGGCGAACCTCGCCACCCAGAACGTCATCGCCAAAAGCCACGCCGCCTGCGTCGCCGCGATGGAGTGCGGCGCGGCCGCGGCCAGCAGGAAGAGGCAGGCCGCGACGGCGCGCTCCAGCCAAACGGCTATCGGCGTGGCGGCCGGGCGCGGACTCGCGGGGGCGGTGGCGGGGCGCATCTGCGGCCGATTCTATCACCTGAGGCCGACTGCGGCTGAGCGCGGCCGGCCCCGGCGTGCCGCCCGCGGGCCTGACCGACCGCGCCCCCGCCGCTAAACCAGCTCGCCGGCCTCCTCCTGATAACTCTCCTTCAACTCCGCCCGGCGCGCGACCGGCGGCAGGGGCGCGCGCAGGCCGCGCATCAACGCGGCGAAGCCTTCGAGGTCGAGCGACTGCGGGCCGTCGGAGAGTGCGCGCTCCGGCCGTGGGTGGACTTCGACCATCAGCCCGTCGGCCCCGGCCGCGACGGCCGCGCGCGACGCCGCGGGGACGAGGCTGCGCCGGCCCGTGGCGTGCGACGGGTCGGCGATGACCGGCAGGTGCGAAAGCTCGCGCGCCAGCGCCAGCCCCGCGAGGTCGAGCGTGTTGCGCGTCTCGGTCTCGAACGTCTTGATGCCGCGCTCGCAGAGGATCACGTCGGCGTTGCCGCCCGAGAGCAGGTACTCGGCCGCGAGCAGCCACTCCCTGACCGTCGCCGACGGCCCGCGCTTCAGGAGCACCGGGCGCGGGGCCGAGGCGAGCCGGCGCAGCAGCGCGAAGTTCTGCATGTTGCGCGCGCCCACTTGGAGCACGTCGGCGAACTCCGCCACCACCTCCACGTCCTCCGTGCTCAAGACCTCTGTGACGACGGGCAGGCCCGTCTCCGCGCCCGCCTCGCGCAGCAGCCCGAGCGCCTCCAGCCCGAGGCCCTGAAAGTCGTAAGGACTCGTGCGCGGCTTGTACGCGCCGCCGCGCAGCATCGACGCGCCCGCGGCGGCCACCGCCCGCGCCGTCTCCGAAAGCTGCTCGCGCGACTCGACCGAGCACGGGCCGGCGATGACGACCACCTCCCCGCCCCCGAAGCGCACGCCGCCCGCCTCGACCACCGTGCGCCCCTGACCGGGCAGACGCCCGGCGAGCGGGTAAGGGTGTTCGGGCGGGCGCACCGACTCGACGCCGGGCGCGGCGCGCAAGGCTTCCAACTCCTGACGCCCGCCGTCGCCGAGGCCGGGCACGCCGATGACGGTGCGCTCGCCGCGGCGGACGTGCGGCCGCCGGTTGAGCGCGCGGATGCGCTCGGTCACCTGTTCGATCTGTTCGCTCGTCGCGGACTGTGACATGTGGACGATCATGACGGGGGATCACTCCTTTTTGTTAAGTTCGGCGTGTCGTATGAGGCCGAGGGGTAGAGGCCGAGGAGGCGCACGTCCTCGGCGCGGCCGCGCGACTCTTCGAGCGCGGCTTCCAACTCGCCGCGCGTGGCCGCGACGTGGAAATCGAGGAAGAGGCGGCCGCGCCACGGGCGGCCTTTGAGGGGGCGGCTCGTGACGCGGCGGAGGTCTATGCCGCGCCGCGCGAAAGGTTCGAGGACGGACTGAATCGCGCCCGGCCCCCCGGCCGGCGTCACCGCGAGCGAGAGTTTGTCCGAGCCCGCGCGCGAGAGTCCGCCGGCGCCGGCGAGTGCCTCGGCCGGGCGCGCCAGCAGCGCGAAGCGC
>DATMVI010000405.1:0-4407 GCA_035563275.1 Pyrinomonadaceae bacterium | reverse complement strand
CTCGGCCTTCATCAACGGCCGCGCCCCCGCCCGCCACGTCGCCTGCGGCGCGGGCCCCGCCCGCGGCCGCGGGGGTCTTCTCAAAGCCGTCTTCGTCGGCCGCCTCGAAGACGCGCCGGTAGACGCGGCTGACGTTCGAGGTGTGGAGTTCGAGCGCGCGGTCGAACTCCGCCCGCCCGCCCGCGAAGCGCATCCGGCGGGCGACGAGCGCGCGCCGCGCCGCCTCTTCCGGCACGGTGTGCGTTTGCAGGCCGTGCTCCATCTGGAGGCGGTGTTCGAGCGTGCGCAGGAAGACGTAGGCGTCCGAAAGCTCCGACCGCTCGCGCTCCGAGAGGTGGCCGCGCTCGGCGAGGCGGCCGAGGCTGATGAGCGTGTGCGGCGCGCGCAGCCACGGGTCGCGCCCGCCGTGCGCGAGCTGCAAAGCCTGCGCGACGAACTCGATCTCGCGGATGCCGCCCCGGCCGAGCTTGACGTTGAAGCCGCGCGCGTCCTCGGCGTGGAAGCGGTCGATCTTCAGCTTGGCGAGGCGGACGTGCTCGAGCGCGCGGCCGACCGTCTCGTCCTCGCGGTAGACGCGCGGCTGCGTCTGCTCGAGGAAGCGCGCGAAGAGGCGCTGCGAGCCGGCCGCGGCGCGCGCGCGGATGAGCGCCTGAAGCTCCCACCGCTGGGCCGTCCCGCGGTAGTAGCGCAGGGCCTCCGCGAGCGAGGCGGCGAGCGCGCCGTCGCGGCCGTGCGGGCGCAGCCGCAGGTCGACGCGGTAGGCCGCGCCCTCGCCCGCCGGCTGCCCGACGATGCGCGCGACGCGCTCGGCCAGCCTGACGAAGAACTCGCGGTTGGTGACCGCGCCGCGCGCGCCCTTGCCCGAAGTCTCGCCGTCGTCGGAGTAGAGGAAGAGGAGGTCTATGTCGGAGGAGTAGTTCAGCTCGCGCGAGCCGAGCTTGCCGAGGGCGACGACCGTCGCCGAGGCCGTCATCCTCCGCCCGCGCTCGTCGGCGCACTGCGGCGCGCCGTAGAGGTTCTCCAGCTCCTGCCGCGCGTGCCCGAGCGCGTAGCGCAGCACCGAGTCGGCGAGGTTCGACAGCTCCTCGGTCGTCTCGACGAGCGTGGAGGCGCGGCGGATGTCGTGGAGGTAGACGCGGAGCAGCTCGCGGCGGCGGAAGCGGGCGAGCACGACCTGCGGCCCCAGCGTCGTGTGCGTCAGCGCGAAGCGCGCGAGGGACTCGCCCAGCTCCTCGGCCTCGCGCACCCGCGCCGAGCCGCGCTCGCGCGCCAGCCACTGGAGGTAGTCGGGGCTCTGTTCGAGCGTGTTGGCGAGGAGCGGGCTCCACGCGGCGAGCGCGAGCGCGTCGGCGAGCAGCCCTTCGTCGCGCGCGAAGGCCCGCGCGGCGCGCGCGTCCGCGGCGGTCAGGCGCTCGTAGAAGAGGCGCGCGCCGTCGGGGTCGGGCAGCTCGCGCAGGAGCGCTTCTGTTTTTTCGCCGGAGTCGCTCACCGCCGTGCAAACATAGAACAGGGGCGGGCGGGATGTACAGGGTGCCGAAATCCACCCCGTCCGTCCCGCCCGCCCCTGTTAATTCCCGCCCGCCGCGGGCGCCCTCAGATGTCGTAGTAGAGCGCGAACTCCAGCGGGTGCGGGCGCATCCGCATGACGTTGATCTCGCGCTCGCGCTTGTAGCTGATCCAGCGCTCGACGAGCTGCCGCGTGAAGACCTCGCCCTTGAGCAGGAACTCGTGGTCGTCTTCGAGCGCCTTCAGAGACTCGTCGAGCGAGCCGGGCAGGCTCGGCACGTTCTTCAGCTCCTCGGGCGCGAGGTCGTAGATGTCCTTGTCGAGCGGCTCGCCCGGCTCGATGCGGTTCTGGATGCCGTCGAGGCCGGCCATGAGCATCGCCGAGAAGGCGAGGTAGGGGTTGCACGAAGGGTCGGGCGGGCGGAACTCCAGACGCTTCTGCTTCGGGTTCTGCGAGAACATCGGGATGCGGATGGCGGCCGAGCGGTTCCGCGCCGAGTAGGCGAGGTTGACGGGGGCCTCGAAGCCGGGCACGAGCCGCTTGTAGCTGTTCGTCGTCGGCGCGGCGAAGGCCACGACCGCCGGCGCGTGCCTGAGGAGCCCGCCGATGTACCAGCGGGCGAGGTCGGAGAGGCCCGCGTAGCCGTCGCCGGCGAACAGCGGCTTCTCGTTCTTCCAGAGCGACTGGTGGCAGTGCATGCCGGAGCCGTTGTCGCCGTACATCGGCTTCGGCATGAAGGTCGCGGTCTTGCCGTACTGGTAGGCGGTGTTGCGGACGACGTACTTGAAGAGCTGGAGGTTGTCGGCCGTCCCCAACAGCGTCGAGAAGCGGAAGTCGATCTCGCACTGGCCGGCGGTGGCGACCTCGTGGTGGTGACACTCGACCGTGATGCCGACCTTCTCAAGCGTCAGCGAAATCTCGGAGCGCAGGTCGATCAGCGAGTCGGTCGGCGCGACCGGCACGTAGCCCTCTTTGCTGCGGATGCGGTAGCCGAGGTTCGGCCCGCGCTCGTGGTCGCCCGAGCGGCCCGAACTCCAGATGCCCTCGTCGGAGTGGATGCGGTAGCCGGACTGGTGGGGGTCGTTGGTGACCTCGATGCCGTCGAAGACGAAGAACTCGGCCTCGGGGCCGAAGAAGATGGTGTCGGCGATGCCGGTGAAGCGGACGTAACTCTCGGCGCGCTCGGCGACGGCGCGCGGGTCGAGCCAGTAGCCCTCCTTCGTGATCGGGTCAACCACCTTGGCGATGACGCAGAGGGTCGGCTCCTCGGAGAACGGGTCCATCCAGAGCCGGCCGGGGTCGGGGATGAGCAGCATGTCGGACTCGTGGATCGAGGCCCAGCCGCGGAGCGAGGAGGCGTCGAACCCGAAGCCGTCCTCGAAGGAGTTGTCCGACAGCTCGTGGATGGGGAAGGTCAGGTGGTGCCAACTGCCGACGAGGTCGGTGAAGCGTACGGAGACGAACTTCGCCTCATGGTCTTCGGCGTACTTCAAGACCGTTTTTGCGTCCATATTTTCTCCTGCTGGCTGCTTGAAGGGGGTAGAAGTCTTGGGCCGCCTCGGCGGGGCGGTTTCGGGAATCGGTGCGGGAGGGGGTGAGCGTCGTAAAGCATCAGGTGACGCGGTAAAAAGTGGGCATTATAGCGGGGCGCGCCCGACTGTCAAGGTTTGGCCGGCGCGGGCCCCGCCGGCCGCGCCCCGCGCGCCGCCCGGCCGTCGTGCCTAAACCTTTCCGGCACGCCACTTAACGGCGCGAGCCGCGGAAAAATAGTTTTTGACCGCCCCCGGTTTTTCTGTTACATTGCGCCATTAAGTTTTCCAATCCTGAAATCTTCTTTTCCACACCGGCACCAGAGAGCGACCGCAGGAGGGCGACCGCGCCACCACAGCCGCGAGGGACGAACCGCAGGGAGGCAGGAGAGACCAGAAGTTGACGACGGCCATCGAACAGACGCTTGAGACTTACGGCATCGAGAACTGGGGCGCCGGCTACTTCGGCATCAACCGCAAGGGCAACCTCGTCGTCCACCCTTCGGAGACGGATCAGGGGCGCGCCGCCGACGTCAAAGAGATCATCGACGACCTCCACCGCCGCGGCATCCACACGCCCGTCCTGCTCCGCTTCCCGCAGCTCGTCGCCGGGCAGGTCCGCAAGCTCCAGCGCGCCTTCCAGCGCTCCATCCGCGAGTACGAGTATCAGGGCACGCACATGTGCGTCTACCCGATGAAGGTCAACCAGAACCGGGCCGTCGTCGAGGAGTACCTGCGCGAGGGCACGCGCTACGACTTCGGGCTGGAGGCCGGCTCGAAGGCCGAGCTCTACGGCGCGCTCGCCCTCGACCAGTCGCCCGACAGCCTGCTCGTCTTGAACGGCTTCAAGGACGAGGAGTTCATCGAACTGGCCTTCGTCGGCGCCCGCTCCGGCAAGCGCGTCGTCATCGTCATCGAGAAGCTCAACGAGCTCGACCACGTCCTCAAGCTGGCCGACCGCTACGAGGAGGGCGAGCCGCTGCCGATGGTCGGCATCCGCGTCAAGCTCTACTCGAAGGGGTCGGGCCGCTGGGAGAAGTCGGGCGGCGAGGCGGCCAAGTTCGGCCTGACGACGACGGAGATTCTCGAAGTCATCCGCCAGCTCCAGGAGGCCGGCCGGGTGGAGATGCTCAAGCTCCTCCACTTCCACATCGGCTCGCAGCTCACCGACATCAAGCGCATCAAGAACGCGATGAAGGAGGCCGCGCGCGTCTACGCCAAGATTCACCAGATGAAGGTGCCCGTCGAACTCCTCGACGTGGGCGGCGGCATGGCCGTCGACTACGACGGGTCGAAGACGGCCTTCGAGTCGTCGGCCAACTACACGGCGCAGGAGTTCGCCAACGACGTCGTCTACACCATCATGCAGGT
>DATMVI010000404.1:0-5211 GCA_035563275.1 Pyrinomonadaceae bacterium | reverse complement strand
AAGAGGCGCTCGCCGCCGCGCGCCACCAATTCGCTGCCGTTAAGGAAGAGGACGCCGCCGTGCTCGCCGCGCAGCGTCGCCTCGGCCGTGTTGACGCCGGCCGCCGGGTGCTCCGTCATCACGGCGAAGGCGAGGCCGTTGGCGCGCGCGGCGCGGACGATCTCTTCGGGCCGCCCCTCGCTGTGGCCGCCGAGCGCGGAGTGTACGTGGAAGACGCCGGCGTAATCCACGAACGCGTCACCGCCCGCGTCCGGCGCGCGCCGCGCGTTCAGCTCCGCGACGGCCGCCCGCAGGCGCCCGAGCCGGTGACGCCTCCACGCGAAAGGTGCCTGCGAGACGAGCAGCACGCCGAGCAACACCAGCGCGATCTTCTTCCGACGACTCATAAGACATTTTTGATTTTAGATTCTAGATTTAGTCGTCAGCCGTCAGTAAAGGCAAAGAACTGGTGACTGACGACTGAGGACTCCCGACCAGAAATCTAAAATCAAAAACCCGATCATTAGTCCTCGAAGTCTACCGAGGCGATGTGCTCGCTGATGCCGCGGCCGAACTCGGCGACGCCCATGTGGTCGGGGTGGACGGTGTAGGCTTCGAGGCCGGCGCGGTCGCGGAAGACGGCGACGAGGCCGGTGTCGTAGGAGCGCGGCAGTCGGAGCACGTCCGTGCCGACGGCGAAGCTCTGAACCTCGGGGATGACGCGGGGCAGCGCGCGCAGCAGCTCGACGTGCTCGCGCCGCGCCTCCTCGCCCGCGTCGGCGCGGTACTTCCAGATGACGATGTGTGTCAGCAAGTCGGCCTCAGACCTCCGGCTGTGTGGGATAAAAGTCGCGGCAGCTACAATCGCACGCGCGGGCGGGCGGGCGCAAAGGGCGGCGCGCGGCGCGGCGACCTCGGCCTTCAACTCGTCGAGCTTCCGCGGCCCCGGCCGACTCCGCCCCTTCGGCTCGGCGCGCGGCCTCCATCGGGTTCCCCTTTCGCTCACCTGTCGCGGACGATGGCGACGGCGCGCAGCGGGCCGCCGCTGCCGCCCCTGATCTTCATCGGGAGGGCGACGACGTGGAAGCCTTTGAGGGGGAGGCGGTCGAGGTTGGCGAGGTTCTCGAAGGCGGGGACGTTCTGCTCGAAGAGGACGCGGTGGCTCTCGAAGAGCGCGGACTGGCCGTAGTCTATGCTCGGCGTGTCGAGGCCGACGGCTTTGACACGCCGCTCGCGGACGAGCCAGCGCGCGGCGTCGGGGTGGAGGCCGGGGAAGTGGAGCTTGGCGACGGCTTCGGGGCCGCGCTCGTCCGTGCCCATGTAGCTGCGGCGGTCGGGCCAGCGCCGCCCGAAGCCTGTGCGCAGCAGAAGGATTACGCCGTCGGGCAGGCGCCCGTTGACGCGCTCCCACGCGGCGAAGTCTTCGGCCGACACCTGATAGTCGGCGTCGCGCGCGCACCGCTCGGCCACGTCCACGACGACGCCCGCGCCGAGCAGGCGTTCGAGCGGCACGGCGTCGGCCGCGTCCCGGCCGGCGGCGAAGTGGACGGGCGCGTCGAGGTGGGTGCCGCCGTGCTCGGCCGTCGAGAAGTTGTTGGCCGCGTAGTAATAGCCCTGCGGCGTCATCCCGTCGGCGACCTTCTCCAGCTTAAACCCCTCGGCCGTCGGCCAGAAGACGGTCTGCTCGTCGTAGGCGTGCGACAGGTCAACGAGCGTCCCCGCGAAAGGGTCTGCCGCCTCCGGCCTGCACGAGAGCGCCAAAACGGAGACGATAAACAGCGCCGCCAGCCCGGCCCAACGGTTCATGTGTCGAAGCCTCCTTTGATGGGTCATTCACGACAGCGAGGCCGCGCCGGAGCTTAACGCACGGCGACGCGCCGGCGCAAAACAAGAGCGAAGGGGGCAAAAGGGGCAGAGGGAAAGGGAGCCGCAGCCGGCCCTCTCCCTCTGCCCCTTTCGCCTTTTTACCCCTCTCTTATCCGGGGATGGTGGCGCTGACGGTCTGACTCCACGGGCCTCTATCTTCGCGCGTGTTGACCCAGCGGAGCATGTAATGCGCGGTCTTGCCGGCGTCCGCGCCGCCGTACACGACGAGGTAGGGCGAGGCGGTGTCGAGCGCGAGGAATCTCATCTCCGAAGGGTCTGCGGGCGCGGGGTCGCCCACCTTGACCCAGATTTCGCAGCCGCGCATGCCTTCGGGCTTGACGCGCCGGTTCGGGGTCGTCTCGTCGGCGAAGCTGATGGTGTGACGCAGACGCTGCCCCGTGTCCACCTGCACGACGGGCCGGGTGGTCGGGATCGGTGCCGGCGTGCGCGTCGTCGAGCTGACGGTGATTCCCAAAGAGGCCCGGTCTGCGTCCTCAAGGGCGGGGAGCGCCTGAAGCCGCTTGACGGCGGCGCGCAGCGAGTCTTCCAGATTCGCGCGCGCCGCTTTCTTGGCTTGGGTGGCGCTGGCGGCGCTCAGCTGCGCCTGCGTGTGCTGGCTGAAGGCGGTGTCCCAAGTGGAACTGGCCGCCGTGAGCGCGTTGAACTCCGCCTCGCTGAAGCCGAGTTCGGCCCGGCGCGGGCTGAGCACGGTCATGAAATTAGTGAGCCACGAGTTAAATTCGGTGTCTCCGCCGGGGATGTAGTCAGGCATGAGGCGTGGTCTCCTTTCCGCTCCGAAGAGCGTGTGAGAGGTGGAAAGGAATGCGAGGTGAAGGCGCACGGGCCGGTGGTGAGGCGTCCGAACCGTAAACCTATGATAACTCTACATTTTTCCAGCCATCAAGCTTTTTCTGGCCCCTCCCGGCCCCGCCTCCCGAGCGGGAGTCAGTCGTTGACTCCACGGAGTCACCCGTTGACTCCCAATAGTCACCCGTTGACTCCCGGTAGTCACACGGTAACTATCGGGAATCACCGCTGACTATCGGGAGTCAGTCGTCGGCTAGCGGGAGTCAGTCGTTGACTCCCGCTAGTCATCCTTCGACTCCACGGAGTCACCACCCGACTAACGGGAGTCAACGACTGACTCCCGCTAGCCGACGACTGACTCCCGATAGCCGACGAATAATTACCCGGAGCAGAGAGATGCGGCCGCGACCTGATTGATTAAAACCTTCCGTCCACGCGCGTGCGGCACCGGGGTTGCCAATGGCCGGGGCGTCTAGCCGGTTCGTTAAAGATTAAGCGAGAAGAGCGAGCGGGTCGGTTCGCGTGGTGTGCGGAATTGGGCGCGGGCGTGTACCGATTCAATTCTCCCCGGGAGTTTGGCGAACAGAGGGAGGTCGGATGATGTTTGAAGGCGGTGGGGGTGGTGTGTGGGCGGGCCGGGCGGCGCGGCTCGTCTGCCTGTTGGTGTTGCTCGGCGGGGCGGCCGGCGCGGCGCGCGCGCAGTGCCCGACCTCGGACAACATCGGGTGGGCGCGCGGCTCGACCGTGCGCTTCTTCCTCGACCCGAACCTCTCGGCCGAGCAGAGGCGGCAGGTGCGCTGGGGCCTCGCCGAGTGGTCGCGCGCCAACAGCATCAACAACACGCGCGTCCGCTTCGTCGAGGACACGACGGGGCAGAACTTCCAATACCGCATCCTTAACGGGCAGCTCGGCCCCAGCACGCCCGCCTTCGCCAACAAGACCTTCCGCTCCGACGGCACGGTCGTCTCCGCCACGCTCACCTTTAATTTGAGCGCCACCTTCACCGGCTCGAACACGCGCATCGTAGACCCGAACCAGCCGGGCTTCGACACCATCATCATCAAGCTGACGCTGCACGAGACCGGGCACACGATGGGCCTCGACCACCCGCAGGGCGCTTCGGCCGACGCCTGCGTCCAGCCCGACGGCGCGACCGTGATGAACTTCATCTGCAACGTCAACGACCGCTCCAACAACATGCCGCTGGAGGTCACCGCCTGCGACCGCAACACCCTGAACGCGCTGCCGCGCTACCCGCCCTTCAACCAGACGCCGAACCCCATCGACCAGACCGGCGTCTTCGTCCGCCAGCACTACCTCGACTTCCTCAACCGCGAGCCGGACGCCGGCGGCCTGAGCTTCTGGTCTTCCGGCATAGACGCCTGCGGCGCCGACGCCGCCTGCCGCGACGTGAAGCGCGAGGACACGTCGGCCGCCTTCTTCCTCTCCATCGAGTTCCAGAACACGGGCTACTTCGTCTACCGCGTCTATCAGGCCGCCTTCGGCGACCTGCCCGGCCGGCCCGTGCCCATCACGATTCAGGAGTTTCTGCCCGAGACGCAGCAGGTCGCGCGCGGCGTCATCGTCGGGCAGGGCACTTGGGAGCAGCAGCTTGAGGCCAACAAGGTCGCCTTCCTGCAAGACCTCGTCACGCGCGGCCGCTTCGCCGCACGCTACCCCGCGAACGTGACGCCGGCGCAGTTCGTGGACGCGCTCAACGCCAACGCCGGGGGCGCGCTCTCGCAGCCGGAGCGCGACGCGCTCGTCGCCCAACTGGCGCAGGCCGACAACACCGCGCAGGCGCGCGCCAACGTGCTGCGCCGCGTCGCCGAGGACGCAGACCTCGTGCAGCGCGAGTTCAACTCGGCCTTCGTCCTCATGCAGTACTTCGGCTACCTGCGCCGCGACCCGAACGACGCGCCCGACACCAACTACAACGGCTACTTCTTCTGGCTCAACAAGCTCAACCAGTTCGGCGGCGACTACCGCCGCGCCGAGATGGTCAAAGCCTTCCTCGTCTCCATCGAGTACCGCAGAAGGTTCGGGCAGTAACAAAGTTTCGGGCCGCGAGTCGCGGGTTTCGAGTTATAAAGAGAGGGCGCGGGCGCGGCCGCCCGTCTTTAAACTCGCGACCCGCGACTCGCGGCCCGAAACTTTATGGCCCTGTCCTTCAACATCCTGCGTTACGACTCTTTGCCCTCGACGAACACGGAAGCGGCGCGGCAGGCCGCGGCCGGCGCGCCCGAGGGGCTGTGCGTCGTCGCGCGCGAGCAGACGGCCGGGCGCGGCCGCCAGGGCCGTAGCTGGTCCACGCCCCGCGGCCAGGCGATCGCGGCCTCGATCGTGTTGCGCGACTACGACGACCTGCTGCCGCTGCGGGCCGGCCTCGCGGTCGCCGATGTCGCCGGGCCGAGCGCGCTGGTCAAGTGGCCCAACGACGTCTGGATCGAGGGCAAGAAGGTCGCCGGGATCCTCGTCGAGGCGCGCGGCTGGGCCGTGCTGGGGATCGGCGTCAACGTCGCTCTGGACCCCGCGACGCTCCCGCCCGACGTGGCCGCG
>DATMVI010000403.1:0-6717 GCA_035563275.1 Pyrinomonadaceae bacterium | reverse complement strand
GCCTTCGCCGACTCGTGCCGGGCCTCGTCGAAGCTGCCGCCGGCGAGCCGCCGCAAAAGTTCTTCGATCTCTTCGAGCGCCCGCTCGGCCCCGCGCCGCGCCTCTTCGACCCGCTCCCTGACCGCCTCTTCCGCCATCTCCGAACCCCCCTTTCAGACCTTTTCGAGCGGCCAGACCTCCACGTCCACCGGCCCGCCGTGGTGCAGCAGCGGCGCGCCCTCGGGCCGCCCGAGTCCCGCCGCCTCGACCATGCTCGAACGGTAAGTTTCGACGCGCACCTTACGCAGGGGCCACGGCCGGTGGTGTATGCGCGCGCGGTAGACGGCGCCCGCGGCGTCGGCCGTGTAGAGGCAGTAGCGCTCGACGAGGAAGAAGTCGAGCGTGCCCGGCTCGGCCCCCCCGCGCTCCTCGCCGACCACCCACGTCGCGCCGAAGTAGGCGGCCGGGTCGCCCTCGCGCGCCGACATGTAGACGGTCGTGTCGTCGCTCTGCTCGCGTTTGATGTCGGCGGGGAAGTAGGGCAGGCGGAAGAGCATGCGCGCGCCCGCGACGGCGACGGTGCTGTTGGCGTCGAGCGAGAAGAACCAGACGCCGGGGACGCCGTCGAGGTGGACGTAGGTGCGGACGTTGATCTCGTCGAACTCGCTGACGAAGGGCAGCGGCGGCGTGAACACCGGGCGCACGCCCGAGAGCGTGAAGGGCGTCACGCCGACCCACGCCTCGCCCTCGAAGGTGTCTATCTCAAGCCTCGGCGGGATGAGGCGGCGCAGCGCCTCGACCGGCACGCGCCAGTGCATGAAGAGCAGGTCGGCCCACGACTGGTACATGACGGGCGAGCCTTCGGGGCGTTCGCGCGCCGCGAGGCGTTCGGCCGCGCCCGGCGTCAATGCGGATTCGTTCTCCATCGTAATCGTCGCCTTCGTCGGGGGCGCGGCGAAGCGGCACGCGCGCCGGCCCGCGGGAAATCGTTGACGGTTCCGGATAGTACATCACGCGGGGGCCGAAAGACATGCCGGCCGGCTCCCGTTCGGAAAGCCGGAGCCCGCCGCGGCTGCCAAAAATAGTCAGTCCGGGTCCGAATTATTGTCACCCGCCGCGCGCCCCTCACCCGGCCGCGCGCTTTCGCGCGCCATTTCCCGCCGGCGCGCGAGGCCCGGCGCGGCACGGGTTTTGAAAGTGTCGGGGCGGCCGTGTGCGTCTTCAGCCCGCGCGGCCGGCCTGCCCTTGTCCTCAATGCTACGGACGGTCGCGGCGAAAGCCCGCGCCGCGCCACACTTTTAATCGCTCTCGAAGGAGAATCCAGAATGTTCAAATGTCTCAGGAACCTCACGCGCGCCGGCGCGGTCGCCGCGTTCACGCTGGCGCTGGCGGCGGGCGTCTCGGCCCAGACCAACACGAGCGGGACGGTCACCATCGGCGGCAGCGTCTCGAAGTTCGTCGAGCTTAACTCGGGCGGGGCCGTCACGCTGACGGGCAACTCCGGCGGCGGCGTCACGACCGACGGCGTGGCCGACAGCGCGCTGGCCGTCGTCGTCAACCTCGGCGAGCTCGGCCCGGCCAACACCAACGGCTTCGTCAAAGCCTCCGTGCCGCTCAAGGTGCGCAGCAACACCAACTACGTCCTCTCGATGAGCGCCGTCGTGTCGAGCACGGGCAGCACCGCCAACCGCATCCTCGCCGCCGACTTCGGCTTCGGCCTCGGCTCCTTCAGCCGCTCGGCCGCCGTCGGCGTCCACACCACGGGCGTGGACACGGACAACACCTCGGGCGACCCGACCAACGTCGCCAACGGCGCGGTCAACGCCACGAGCGGCCGCTTCGAGTACGTCTCGG
This sequence comes from Pyrinomonadaceae bacterium, assembly GCA_035563275.1. GTDB lineage: Bacteria > Acidobacteriota > Blastocatellia > Pyrinomonadales > Pyrinomonadaceae > QHXN01. The sequence continues at coordinate 4,884 of DATMVI010000403.1, read as the reverse complement.
CGCGCTCGAACCTCGGCGCGTTCTCGGCCTCGACGACCGTGCTCAGCGGCCCGCGCGTGCTCAACGCCGTCCCGCGCAGCAACACGAACGGGCTGGTCGTCCCGGCCGTCTTCTCCGTCAAGCCGCAGTTCTACGAGGACGGCACGACGACCGCGACGGCGACCTTCACCATCGCGGCCCCCTGACGCCCCCGCGTCCCTCTTCCCCCCCACGAGCGTCCGGCGCGCGCCCCCAGCGCGCCGGACGCTCCCGTGATTTAAAGCCCGGCCATTCGCCATGACGCTCCGCCGCGCCTTCAAGACAGCCCTCCTCTGCGGCCTGCTCTGCTGGGCCGGGGCCGGCGCGCGCGCGCAGCAGTTCGACATCGGCAGCGGCGGGCTGCCCACCATCACCGGCGCGACCGGCGGCACCGTCACCGGCTCGGCCGACGTGACGCAGAACCTCGTCGTCAACGTCAACTTCGGCGACGTTTCGCCCATCAACACGAGCAACGTCGTGCGCGTCGTCGTCCCCGTCTCGATCCGCAGCACCGGCCCCTATCAGGTGACGGTCACGGCCGCCGGCCTCTTCGACCCGAACCCGCAGGCCGTGCAGCGCACCGACATCGGCTTCGGCGCGCGCAACCTCCGCCAACTCGGCAACAAGGCGCGCGACTGCAACCGCGGCACGCACCTCTTCCGCACCCCCTTCGACAACGACCCGGCCGCCTCGCTCGCCTTCGACGCGCAGGGCCGCGCCGCCTACCCGGCCACGCTGGCGAGCCTGAGCACCCCCGTCGTCATCCTGAGCGGCCCCGAGCTGACGAAGGGCAACAGCATCACGAAGAAGGAGCCGGACAACGGCTACGTCTTCGACGCCGTCTTCGTCATCAAGCCGCAGTTCTTCGCCGCCGGAAACTTCAACGTCACGCTCACCTTCAACATCGCGCCCGGCCCGAACGTCCAGTGCTGACGGGCGAGGCCCGGCGCCGCCGAACCCAAGATGGCTACGACGAAACAGACGACGAAGACGCACGCGGCGCGCGCCCTCCGCGCGCTGGCGCTCTGCCTGACGCTCCCGCTCTCGCCGACGGCGGACGCCCGCGCGCAGGCCGGCCCCGTCGTGCCGCTCGCCGAGCGGCAGGCGAGCGACGGCATCGCGCTCGCGCCCGCGCGCTTCGAGCTGGAGATGCCGCCCGGCTCCGAGACGACGGTCGTCGTCAACCTCGACTACCACTCGGCGAAGGCCGGCGCGCAGCCCTCGCGCATCCTCGCCTCGCTTAACGACTGGACGCTCAACCGCGACGGCGAGCTGGAATTCTTCCGGGCCGGGACGCTGGCCGGCTCGGCCTCGCCGTGGCTCATCTACAGCCCGGCCGAGGTGGTCGTCACCCCCGGCAGCACGCACTCGATCCGCGTCACCGTCACCGTCCCGAAAGACGCGACGCCGGGCGACCACCTCGCGGCCCTCGTCGTCGAGCAGCGGCCCGACACCATCAAGCTCAGCCAGAACGCGCGGCAGATGCTTTTGCGCTTTCGGATGGCGGCGCTCTTCTACATCAAAGTCCCGGCCCTCACGCGCGGCGGCTCGCTCGCCGGGCTGAAGGCCGCGGCCGAGGGCGAAGGCGTCCTCGTCACCCCGACGCTCAGGAACGCGGGCAACAGCGTCGTGCGGCCCCTGACCGCGCTGACGATCAGCGACGCGGCCGGCCGCGTCGTCGCCGAACTGCCCGAGGCCGAATCGCTCCCCGTCCTCGCCAACTCTGAGCTGTCGCGGCCCGTGCGCGTCCCGAAGCAACTGGCCCCCGGCCTCTACACCGTCAAATACCGCGTGGACTTTCAGGGCCACGGCGAGACCACCGAGGGCGTCACCGAACTGGTCATCAAGGACGCGCCGGCCGACCCGCCCCTCGCCGCGACCGAAGCCTCCCGCCCGTAGGAAACGAAAAGAACGGAAGCCGCGCGCGAAAGCGGGCGGGCCTCAAGTTAAGTCAGCGACGCTGTTGACTTAACTTGAGGCCCGCCCGCTTTCGCGCGCGGCTTCCGTTCTCCTTAAAAGCGTTTGACTTCGGCGGGCTTGGGCGAGACGGCGAAGTTGACGTTGCCGGTTTCCGCGCCGGCCGCGACGCTCACCTGCGCGACGCCGCCGGGTTGCGCGGCGGCGAGGGCGCGGGCGACGGTGGCGTCGGGCAGCGTCTTCGCATCGATGAGCACGGTGTGGAGTCCGGGCGGGAGGTCGCCGATGACGTACTGGCCGAGCTCGTCCGTGAGCGTGTCGCGCCCGCCGTCGGTGACGACGCGGACGCCGGCCAGAGCTTGCTCGTGCGGCCCCAACCGCCCGTCGCCGTCGAGGTCGAGCCAGACCGTGCCGGTCAGGCGGCCGGTGCGGACGACGCGGAAGTCCACGACGGCGTCGAAGCCCGGCTGGAGCGTGACGGCGCGCGACCGCTCGCCGAGGATGGTCAGGTCGGCGCGCACCGAGAGCAGGTCGAGGGCGACGGCGTGCTCGCCCGCGCGCGCCTCCGCGATGCGGTAGAGGCCCTCCCCGTCGGTCGTCGCGTAGAGGTTGCCGTCCACGCGGACGCGGACGTTCGGCTGCGGCGCGTCGGCGCCGGGGTCGTAACGGCCGTCGAGGTTCAAATCCTGATAGACCCGGCCCGACACTGACCCGCGCCTGTTCAACTCCTCGACGGGGCCGCCTGCCTCGGCGCGCGCCTCGCGCCTCCGGTAGAGCGGGCCGCGCAGGCTGACGGAGAGCTGCGTGCCGGACTGGAGCAGGCCGAGCGAGATTTGCGCCTCCTGCCCGAAGGGGAGGCGGACGCCGGCGCTGACGCGCTCGTAGGCGCGGAGCGGCGAGCCGTCGGCGCGGCTGTAGCCGACGCCCGCGCCGAGCCGCACGCGGTCGGTCAGGAAGGACTGCGTCCACCAGTCGGCCGTGCCCGAGAGCGCGCCCCGGCCGCCGAAGGTCTGGCTCAACTGCAACGAATCGGACTCCCTGACGCGGAGGGCCGCGCCGAACTGCGCCGTCGCGTAGGCCGGGCCGAGCGCCCTGATGCGCGAGGCGTTGGCGAAGAGCCGCCAGCGCGAAAACTCCTTCGTCGCGCTCAGCAGCGTGTAAGAGCCGGAGCCGAGCTGCCCGGCGCCGGTCTGCGTGTGCGTCAGCAGGAGGCTCGAAAGGTAGCGGCGGGGCGTGAGGCTGACGGTGGAGGTGAGGAAGCGCGCGGCGCGGCCCGGCGCGTCGGGGCGCGAGGTGGCGCTGCCCGTCAGGGTCGCCGTGAGCCACGCCCGCGGCCGCCACGTCAGGCCGAGCGACTGCTGGTTGAGGGGGAGCGCGGCCCCCGTCTGCGGCGTCAGGAAGTCGCGGCCGGCGTAGGCGTAGCGGCCGTGCAGCGTCAGGTCTTCGCGCACGTTGAAGGAGCCGGAAACGTCGGCGGCGACGCCCGTCCCCTCGGCCTTCAAGCCGCCGGGCCGCGCGGCGCGGAAGCTGCCCGCCCCGAAGTCGGCCTGAAAACTGTAACGCTCGGTCGAGGAGCGCACGCCACCGGTCAACATTTTGCCGCCGCGCCACGGGCCGGAGAACGAGACGGCGCCCGCCGAAAAAGCCGGCGCGTTCGCGCGCAGGGGGTCGCCCGCGCCGGGGCCGAAGGTCAGGTAAGAGCCGAAGATTCCGGTGTCGTAGGCGGCGCGCGAAAAGTCTTCGGGGCGGGCGAGGTCTGCGGGGCGCGGCGCGACTTCCGGCGCGGCCTCAACGGGCGATTCGGCGAGCGGGCCGCCCATCATGCGGCCGCCGAAAACCGTCAGCCGGGCCGGGCCGAGAGGCATCTGCGCCCACCCGCCGCGGATCGTCGAGGAGAGGAAGGCGAGGTCGTTGCCGGTGCCGAAGTCGCCGGCGACGAGGCGCTGCCCGCCGGGCCGCTCGAAGGTGAGCGCGCCGGAGCGCAGCGAGTCGAACAGGCGGCCGCGCGACGCGCCGAAGTTGCCGAGCAGCGAGAAGCGCCCGTCGCGGAAGCGGCCCGTCGAGCGCAGCGTGAGGCTCTGGCTGGAGCCGGTCTCGTAGCGGTCGAGGTTGTAGTTGTACTCGGCGTCGTAGAGCTCGAAGGGGCCGCGCCGCGCGCTCTTGACGGGCGCGACCTCGGCCCGCGCGCGCGTGACGCGCACGACGCGCGCCGCCGTGTCGATCTGGACGGAGGCGTCGAGCAGCGCCGAGACGACCTCGGTCGGCAGCATCAGCGCTTCCGGCTGCGGCGGGAAGACGATGTCGCCGGCGTCCGGCGTGACGAGGACGGGCGCGCCGTTCTCCCTCACGCGGCCGAGGCCGGCGTCGAAGTCGGCCGCGACGCCCGTCTGCCTCAACACCTCGACCGCGCGCGCCTCGGCCAGCACGCGCACGCGGTCGCCGAGCGCGCGGCCGACGCTGACGACGGGCAAAAACAGCCGGCCGCCGCGCCGCTGCGGCAGGTTGAACGGGCCGGCCAGCGTCACGCCCTCGACCGTGATGATCATCCCCTCGTCCTGCGACGCGGCCGCGGGCCCGCCCGCCGCCTCGCCTTCGCCGCGGGCGCGGGCGTGCGCCGCCGCCGCGCAGCATAAGCAGAGCGCGAGGACGACTCTTAAACACTCGGCGGGCGTCGGCATCTGTGAGAGGGCGTCGGTTGCGTGTGCGGCGCGGTCTGGGCGGCCCGGGGGAGGCCGGAGGTGGATTGAAATTCGAGGCCCGCGGTCGGTCGGCGGCTCGGCGGCCCGGCTTCAGTTTCAAGGCCCGCCGGTGGACTGACAAACCGCGTGCCGCGCGGGCACGGCGGCGGCGGCGGCCGGCGGGCCTTCAAAGCGCTGCGGGGGCTTTACTTCGCGGGGGCGGCGGGGCGGGGAGGCGGGGGCGCGCCGGGACTCTGACAAAGGTTCTCTG
>DATMVI010000402.1:0-11802 GCA_035563275.1 Pyrinomonadaceae bacterium | reverse complement strand
GCTTCGGTCGAGGCGGGAGGCGGCGCGCGGCGCGCGGGTTTGTGCCCGAGCGCGCGGCCGCCGGCTTGAGGTTCGCCGGCCCGCGCCCGCGCCGCGTCGTGCGGCAGGACGAGCGCGCACAGCAGCAGAGACAAGGGTAGGGCGAGGCGGGGTCGTCGGTTCATCATGGCTCCGGAAGAACGCGAAGTCTCCGAGGGACTTGCGGGGCGCTAAGGCGTGCCGTTTGAAACTGGCGCGGAAGGATGAATCAGGAGCGCGCGGCTGTCAACCGATTGCGGATTGGGGATTGAGTCGTCGGCCATCAGCCATCGGCTTTTGGTCTTCGGCTTGACCGACGACTGACGACTGACGACTCATCTTCCAACCCGCAATCGCCTAAGCTTTCTCCAGCCCGGCGTACTTCTCGATGAGTTTCTTCTGGCCGAAGCCGGGGAAGCTGACGGTGATCTTGGCCGAGTCGCCGACGCCCTCGCGGCGCAGCACGAGGCCGCGGCCGTACTTCGGGTGGCGGACGTGCGAGCCGGGGGCGAAGCCGCCGCCCGCGGGAGAGGATGACGACGAGGAAGGCGCTGAGCCGCCGCTCTGCGCGGGCCGGCGCGCGGGCGGCGTCGGCGCCGCGGGGGGCTGCCGCGGCGCGGTCTGGTTCTTGATCTGCTGGCCGCGCTGGCGGAAGAACTCGGCGATGGAGTCCACGCTGTCGTAGGTCTTGCCGCCGTAGCGCTTCTCCGGCTTCTGCGTCTCGCCGCGCAGGGCGCGCGCCGCGTGGCGCGCTTCGAGCGTCGAGGAGTTGCGCGCGAACGAGAGCCACGAGCCGCCGCGCGAGAGGTCTTCCATCAGGTCGAGCGGCAGCTCGTTCAAAAACTGCGAAGGCTCCGAGGCCAGCTCCTCGCCGTAGACGCGCCGCCGCATCGCGTGCGTCACGTAGAGGACGCGCTCGGCGCGCGTGATCGCCACGTAGCAGAGCCGCCGCTCCTCTTCGAGCTCGGCCGCGTCGGCCGCCGCGCGCGAGTGCGGGAAGAGGCCGTCCTCCATGCCGACGATGAAGACGACCGGGAACTCCAGCCCCTTCGCCGAGTGCATCGTCATCAGCGTGACGGGCGCGTCGCGCTGGTACTGGTCGGCGTCGGAGACGAGCGCGGCCGCGTCGATGAAGTCGCGCAGGCCGCCGCCCTCCTCCGCGTCGTAGTCGACGGCCGCGTTGACGAGTTCCTGCAAGTTCTCAAGGCGGCCCTCGGCCTCCTCGGAGTTCTCGGCCTTGAGCGCGTCGGCGTAGCCGGTGTCGAGGATGGCCGCCTTGACGACCTCGGAGGCCGCCTCCTTCGAGGCGAGCGCGACGAGCGTCTGGACGATGTTCTGGAAACCCTTGAGCGCCGAGACGGCGCGCGGGCTCATCCCCTCGCCCTGACTCGTGACGATGCCGACGGTCTCCCACAGGGAGACGCCGTAGTCCTTGGCGCGGCGGTCGAGCTCGTCGAGCGTCTGCTTGCCGAGGCCCCGCGGCGGCGTGTTGATGACGCGCAGCAGCGCGACCGAGTCGTGCGGGTTCAAGGCCAGCTTCAGGTAGGAGACGATGTCGCGCACCTCGGCGCGCTCGTAGAAGGAGAAGCCGCCGACGATGTTGTAGGCGAGGCCGGCGCGGCGCAGCGCCTCCTCGAAGACGCGCGACTGCGCGTTGGTGCGGTAGAGGACGGCGGCGCGCAGGTCGGGCTCGCGCCGCCGGTGCTCCTCGATCTTGGCGGCGACGAAGCGGGCCTCGCCCTCGGCGTCCATCGCCTGATAGTAGCGGATGCTCTCGCCGGCCGGGTTGGCCGTCCAGAGCGTCTTGTCCTTGCGCTCGGTGTTGTGCTTGATGACGGCGTCGGCCGCGTCGAGGATGTTCTGCGTCGAGCGGTAGTTCTGCTCCAGCTTGATGGTGCGCGCCTCCGGGTAGTGCTGCTCGAAGTTCAGGATGTTCGAGATGTCGGCCCCGCGCCACCTGTAAATGCTCTGGCTCTCGTCGCCGACCACGCAGACGTTCTGCTGCTTCTGGGTGAGGAAGTTGATGAGGGCGAACTGGAGGGCGTTGGTGTCCTGATACTCGTCGACGAGGAGGTAGCGGAAGCGGTCGTTGTAGTGGGCGCGCACGTCCTCGCGCTGGCGCAGGAGGCGGACGGCTTTGATGAGGAGGTCGTCGAAGTCGAGGGCGTTGTTGTTGACCAGCCGCTCCTCGTAGAGGCGGAAGACGCGCGCGACGGCCGCGCGGCGCTCGTCGTGGGCCTCGACGCGGGCGGCGTACTGCTCGGCGTCGAGGCCGGAGTTCTTGGCGTGGCTGATCGCGCCCTGCGTCTGGCGGGCGCCGAGCCGCTGGTCGTCGTAGCCGAGGTCTTTGATGCAGCCCTTGGCGACGCGCACCGAGTCGTCCTGATCGTAGATGGTGAAGGAGCGCGTGTAGCCCTCGCCGAGCTTCTCGATGTCGCGCCGGAGCATGCGGACGCAGAGCGAGTGGAAGGTGGAGACGAGCGGGGCGCTCTCCAGCCGCCGGCCGGCGAGGAGTTTCTGGACGCGCTCGCGCATCTCCTGCGCGGCCTTGTTCGTGAAGGTGACGGCGAGGATGTGGTGCGGCGCGACGCCGCGCTCCGAGATGAGGTAGGCGATGCGCACCGTGATGACGCGCGTCTTGCCGGAGCCGGCCCCGGCGAGGATGAGCAGCGGGCCCTCGGTCGCCTCGACGGCCTCGCGCTGCCGCTCGTTGAGTGAAGAAAGCAAGTCCATTAGTTATCAGTTGTCAGTTATCAGTTGTCAGTTTTTGATTGAGGGGGCCGCCTTAACCTTTTGCAGGAGGGCCGTGAGCATCCGCTTGACCTCGGTCGTGCGGGCGGTAAGCTCGGCGAAGTCCGGGGCGCGCAGTATGTTAAGGTCGCGGGCAAGCACGAGGTGGTACTCAAGCTCGCTGGCCGATCCCATAGCGATTTGCAGAAATCTGGCGAAGTCTTTGTTGCTGCCCCTCCCGCAGCCCTCCGCGATGTTCGCCGGTATCGACGCGCAGGCGCGCCGAAGCTGGCTCGTCAGGCCGAACAACTCATCCCTCGGGAAAGCCCCGGTGGCCCGGTAAACCGACAGGGCGAGACCGTGTGATTTCTCCCACACCTTATACTCTCTGAAGTCTTTCATACTTTCACCTCAGAAGCCGTTATCAGTTTTCGGTGGGAGTTAAAAACTGATAACTGATAACTGATAACTGATTACTTTATCAGTTTCTGAATCGCCTTGAACTGCTCGTGCCGGGCGTCGCGCATCAGCTCGAAGAGGGCCATCTCGGTCGAGGAGGGGAGCGCGCCGGAGCGGAACATCTTGTCGAGCCCCGCCCGCCGGTTCTGCTCGGCGCGCGAGGAGACGCAGTCGGTCAGGAGGTGGACGCGGTAGCCGCGCGCGAGCAGGTCGTGCGCCGTCTGGTTGACGCAGACGTGCGCCTCGATGCCGCAGACGAGGACGTGGCGCGCGCCGACCCGCTCCAGCCCCTCGACGAACTGCTGCGCGCCGCAGGAGCTGAAGGCGGTCTTCTCGACGGGCGCGAAGTCCTCCGGCAGGACGGCGCGAATCTCGGCGGCCGTGCGCCCCAAGCCCTTCGGGTACTGCTCGGTGACGACGACGGGGACGCCGAGCAGCCGCGCCGCGTGCGCCACCAGCGCGCAGCGCGCGGCCAGCTCCGCGAAGTCGGGGATGGCCGCGCGGAAAGAGTCCTGCACGTCGATGACGGCGAGCGCCGTCCGTCCGAGTTCGAGCGTGTTCTCGTGAAGCATAAAAAAGCTCAAGTCCGGGGCCGCGGGCCCGCGGCTCAAAGTTGAAAACGGGAGTTCCTAACTTTGAGCCGCGGGCCCGCGGCCCCGGACTCTTCATCAGTACGCGTAAAGCTCGGTGATGGCGCGCGACACGTCGTCGACCTGCGGGAGGATGTGGTCTTCGAGGCGGGGCGCGTAGGCGACGAAGGTGTCGAGGGCGGCGACGCGGCGGACGGGGGCGTCGAGGTGCTCGAACAACTCGTCGGCGATGCGCGCGGCGACCTCGGCCCCGAAGCCGTGCGCGCGCGTGTCCTCGTGCGCGACGATGACCTTGTTGGTCTTGCGGACGGTGCGGGCGATGGCCTCCCAGTCGTAGGGCGCGAGCGTGCGCAGGTCTACGACCTCGACGCTGATGCCCTGCTGCTGCTCGGCCTGCTTGGCGGCGACGAGCGAGCGCTGGACGAGCGCGCCGTAGGTGACGATGGAGAGGTCTGCGCCCTCGCGCACGGTCTTCGCCTTGCCGAACGGGATGAGGAAGCCGTCGGGCGGGTACTGCGACTTGTTGTAGGCCTGACGGTAGAGGTGCTTGTGTTCGAGGAAGAGCACGGGGTCGTCGGAGCGGATGGCCGTGCGGAGCAGCCCGTTGGCGTCGAGCGCGTTCGAGGGGTAGACGACCCTCAGGCCCGGCACGTGCGTGAAGATGGTCTCGCCCGACTGCGAGTGGTAGACCGCGCCGCCCTTCAGGTAGCCGCCGATGGGGACGCGGATGACGACGGGGCACTTCCAGTCGCCGCCCGACCGCCAGCGCATCAGGGCCAGCTCGTTCCTGATCTGGTGGTAGGCGGGCCAGATGTAGTCGAAGAACTGTATCTCGACGACGGGCTTCAGGCCCCGCGTCGCCATCCCGACGGCGCGGCCGACGATGTTGGCCTCGGCCAGCGGCGAGTTGAAGACGCGCGCGCCGCCGAACTTGCGCTGGAGGTTGGCCGTCACCTTGAAGACGCCGCCCTTGCCCTTGACCTTCTCAAGGTTCTCCTCGCGCGAGCAGTCGGCCACGTCCTCGCCGAAGACGACGATCGAGGGGTCGCGCGCCATCTCCTCGTGCATGCAGCGGTTGATGAGATCGACCATCGTGCCGGCGTTGCCCGAGAGCCGCCCGCCCAGCTCGGCCTCGTTGTCGAACTCGGCGGCGGTCGGGTCAACGTCGGGCGAGTAGACGAACTGCGTGGCCGTCTCCGGCTCGGGCTGGGGGCTGGCGAGCGCGGCGTCGGCCGCCTCGTTGACCTCGCGGTCAACCTCGTCCTTGAGCCCCTGCAACTCCTGCTGCGTGACGAAGCCCTCCTCGACGAGGAGCGCGCCGAAGCGCTTGACGGGGTCGCGCTCGGCGTCCGAGGTGCGCTCCTCGTCCGGCCGGTAGAGCTTCTCGTCGTCGGAGAGCGAGTGCGAGTAGGGCCGGATGACTTTGGCGTGGACGAGGGCCGGGCCCTTGCGGGCGCGGCAGTACTCGACGGCGCGCCGCAAAGTCTCCAAAGACTCGACGGGGTCTGTGCCGTCGCACTTCTGGACGTAGAGGTCTGGGAAGCCCGAGACGAGCTTCGACACGTCGCCGCCGGCCGTCTGCACCTCGACGGGGACGCTGATGGCGTAGCCGTTGTCCTCGACGAGGAAGAGGACGGGCAGCTTCAGGTTGCTCGCCGTGTTCAGCGCCTCCCAGAACTCGCCCTGACTCGTCGTGCCGTCGCCGGTCGAGCAGTAGACGACCTCGTCGCCCCTGAAGCCGACGACCTTGTCCCTGATCTCTTCGATTAAAGTGGCGCGGTAGCTCGCCTCGGCGCAGCCGACGGCCTGTAGGAACTGCGTGCCGGTGGGCGAGGACTGCGAGACGATGTTCAGTTTTTTGTGGCCCCAGTGCGAGGGCATCTGGCGGCCGTGCGAGTTGGGGTCGGCCGCGGCCCCGACGGCGGAGAGCAACTGTTCGAGCGGGGTCATGCCGAGCTGGAGGCAGAGGGCGCGGTCGCGGTAGTAGGGGTAGAACCAGTCGTAGCCGGGCCTCATCGCGATGCCGGCGGCCGTGAGCACGGCCTCGTGGCCCGCGCCCGAAATCTGGAAGAAGATTTTGTTCTGCCCCTTGAGCTGAATCTCCTTGTCGTCGATGCGCCGCGACAGGTACATCGTCCGGTAGATGCCCACCATCTCGTCGCGGCCCAACCCGCGGTGCTCGCGCGCCTTCACTTCCGTCGCCATGATCGCTTAATTCTCCTGCTTACAAATTCAGATATTAATTCTCCGCCGCGGCCGGCCTCGGTGAAGATCGACCCGCCGAGCGCGCGCGCCGTGCGGCCGCCTTCGGGCGCTTACTGAACAAGAAAAATCAACCCGCCCGTAGGCGCTTCAGTCTTCGAACTCCGTCTCGATGGCGAGCCGGTAGTCCTGCGCCATCGAGGGGTGGCCGTGGGCGAGGGCGACCTCGGCCCCGCGCTCGTAGGCGCGGCGGGCGGCCTCGCGGTTGCCGAGCTTCAGGTAGGCCGCGGCCAGCATGCCGTAGGCGTTGCCCTCGTCGTCGGCGCGCTGGAGGTATTCGACGAGCGTCTCGATCACCTCGTCGAAGCGCCCGGCCTTCTCGTACTCCTTCGCCAGCCCGAACCTGACCGCCGTGTTCTCGGGGTCGCCTTCGAGCATCATGCGGAAGATGTCTATGCGTGACGCGCCCATATTATGAGTTATTCACCTAATAAAAGTGACCGTGCAGATGCCTGCGGAGGCGATGGCGTCCAACTCATGATGATCTGAGGTCATCAACGTTCCGCCGACCCGGTTCGTGAGCGTAATGGCGAAGCAGTCGGCGAGGGAAACTTTCCCCCCCGCCTTAAGCTTCCCCACCTCTTTCCAGAATAACTCATCAATGTCATCTCGCTCAGACAGGCCCAACGCCCTTATATCCACGATTGCGGCATCGGCGGCGCTTTCTCCGCCGGCGCGGTGAAAATCGTAGTAGACCTCACACAGGTTTATAGCATGGGCCATGCACTGACTATGTGTGCCGAGCAGCGCGTTCTCGACCACCTCAGCTCCAGTCTCCCCTCTCAGAAAAGCGATGAGCGCGCACGCGTCCAACACATAAATCACGGCCTGCTCCTACGGTCTTCGAGGGCAATCTCTTCCGCCTTCCGCGCGGCGAAGGCTTCGCTACTAGTGGGAAGATGCGCGTACTTACCGCGGATGGCGCGCGCCACCTCCGCCCGGCCCTCTCGCCCGGCCGTCTCGACAGTTACGCCGTTGAGTGCGTCACGCAGGCGCCGCATATCATCCGGCATGAGCGTCAAAGTTTTCTTCATAATATCCACCGCCGCTCCGGCCGGGAACAGGACGGTAAAAAGCTGCACCAGTTCGCGGATTTTCTCCCTCTGATCCGGCGGGAGAGTTTTCACCTCCTCGATAACTTCTTCCAGCGTGATGTCTGACATGTTGCTTCGTCTCAACCTATACGGGCGAACCGGGGCGGGGGCGGCTCAACTAAAGCCCCCAACCTGCACCGCCGGCCTCAACCTTTGTTGCTGCCGACGATGAGCTTGGCGATGGTCTGCAACTGCATGTTGGACGTGCCCTCGTAGATGGCGCCGATCTTGGAGTCGCGCCAGAGCTTCTCGACGGGGTAGTCCTTGACGAAGCCGTAGCCGCCGTAGAGCTCGATGGCCTTCGACGAGACGGCCTCGGCGACGCGCGACGAGTAGAGCTTGGCCATCGCCGCCTCCTTGACGAAGGGCAGGCCGGCGTCCTTGAGGCGCGCGGCGTTGTAGACCATCAGGCGGGCGGCCTCGATCTGCGTCGCCATCTCGGCCAGCTGGAACTGGACGGCCTGAAACTGGTTGATCGGCTTGCCGAACTGCGAGCGCTCGGCCGTGTAGGCCAGCGCGTGTTCGAGCGCGCCGCGGGCGAGGCCGATCATCTGCGCGCCGATGCCGATGCGCCCCTCGTTCAGAGTCTCGATGGAGACTTTATAACCTTTACCGAACTCGCCGAGGACGTTCTCCTTCGGCACCTTGCAGCCGTCGAGAATGATCTCGGTGGTCGAGCTGGCGCGGATGCCGAGCTTGTTCTCCTTCTTGCCGACCGCGAAGCCCTCGAAACCTTTCTCGACGACGAAGGCCGTGATGCCGCGGTAGCCCTCCTCGGGCCGGGCGTTGGCGAAGACGACGAAGATTTCGGCCTCGACGCCGTTCGTGATCCAGAGCTTCTGGCCGGACAGCTCGAAGTGGTCGCCTTTATCGACCGCGCGCGTCTGCATGGCGAAGGCGTCGGAACCCGACCCGGCCTCGGAGAGCGCGTAGGCCCCGACCGCCTCGGAGGCGAGGCGCGGCAGGTACTTCTTCTTCTGCTCGGGGCTCCCCCAGCGGATCAGCGCGTTGTTGACGAGCGTGTTCTGCACGTCCATCAGGACGCCGACCGAGGGGTCGACGCGCGAGAGCTCCTCGACGCCGATGATGGCCATGAAGAAGGAGGCGCCCGTGCCGCCGAACTCCTCCGGCGTCTCGACGCCCATCAGGCCGAGGTCGAAGAGCTGGCGGATGATGACCGGGTCCATCTTCGCGTGCTCGTCCATGCCCTCGACGCGGGGCCGAATCTCGCCCTCGGCGAACTCGCGCACCGAGGCGCGGAACATCTGCTCGTCCTCGGAGTAGACGGTCAGCGCGCCCGCCGAGACACTCTCTGCTGCTGCTTTACTCATGGCTTTAAACTCGCAAGATTGGGATTGTGTCGTGACCCCGTAGCATCGCTCAAACGCGCGCCCGCGGTCAACTCCCCAGAAAGCGGTAGCCAGTAGCCAGTAGCCAGTAGCCGGTAGCGCTTCCGCGCCGCCACTGTCGCCGCCGACGCCCGAACAGTCCGGCGGCGACGGGTTTTCTACTGACTACTGACTACTGGCTACTGGCTACCGCTCTTCAGTACACCTCGACTTCCGTGACGCGGCTGAAGCCGGCGAGGGCTTTGGTGACGTAGACGCGCACCTTGCGGGTCGTGACGGCGGGGAAGGTGATGCGCCGCCAGACCTTGTTGTTGCCGGCGACGACGCCGTTCGGCAGGTCGACCCACGCCGAGCCGTTCCAGTATTGCGCGCGGAAGTCCACGAGGGCGTAGGTGTTGGCGACCATCGCCGCGGTCGGCTCGGCCGGCGCGCTGAAGTTGTCCTGAAGGCCGTAGACGGAGACCTCGGTGATGGTCTTCGTGGCGTTGAAGGTGATTTCGAGGTAGTCGGGGAAGGAGTTGCCCGAGATGTCCGTCCACCCGCTGCCGGTGGCGGGGTCTGAGCCCCAGTGCAGACCCTTGCGGTCGCCGTTGATGGCGGCGAAGGGGTGCCGGCCGGCGTCGAGGTAGGAGGAGACGGCCACGTCGGCCCCGTTCGCGGCGGCCGCGTGGTTGACGCGCGGCGGCGTCGCGGGGGCGGGCGGGGCCGGCCCCCACGCCTCGATCTCCGTGAGGCGGCTCACGCCGCCCTGCCCGGCGTTGACGAGGACTCTGAGCTTCGTCGTCGAGAGCGGCGCGAAGGTGAGCTTGCGCCACACGCGGTTGTTGGCCGTGATCGTCCCGCCGGGCACGAGCGCCCACGCCGAGCCCGTCCAGTATTGGACTTGGTAGGCGGTCGCGCCGTACTTCGTGAACGTCATCGTGGCGGTCGGCTCGGCGGGCGCGGTGTAGTTGTCCTGAATGGTGAAGACCGACACCTCCTGCACCGTGCGCGGGCCGGGGAAGGCGACTTCGATCCAGTCGGGGAAGGCGTTGGCGTTCGAGTCCGTCCAGCCGCTCCCCGTCGGGGCCCCGTTGCCCCAGTGGAGGCCGCGGCGGTCGCCGTTGATGGCGGCCAGCGGCGCGCGGCCGATGTCTATGTAGGAGGAGGCGGCGGCCTGCGCGCCGTTCGAGGCGCGGGCGTGGTTGACGAAGGGGGTGGCCTTGAAGTCGGCCGTCTGGTTCGCGCCGAGGTTGTCGTAGGACTTGTAGGTCGGGGCGATGACGGTCGAGGCCGCCGAGGGCGTGACGGTGTAGTTGCCGCCGGCCGGCAGGCCCGCGAACGAGTAGTTGCCGTCGGCGTCGGTCGTCGTCGTGGCGCCGCGCGAGCCGGAGAGGGTGACGGTCACGCCGGGGCGGCCCGCGCCGTTCGTCGTCACGCGTCCGGCGACGGTGTGGGTCGTGGGCGTGCCCGTGAAGTTGACGGTCTGGTTCGCGCCGAGGGCGGGGGCGTTGCTCGCCGCGGGCGCGAACTTGTAGCCGAGCAGCGACGGCGTGAAAGTCACGTTGCCGCCGCCGGTCAGGTTCGGGAAGGCGTAGTTGCCGGCCGCGTCGGTCACGGCCACGGCGGTCTGCGAGCCGGTGAGGAAGACGCTCATGCCGGCGAGCGGCTTGCCCGCGTTGTCGAGGACGCGGCCGCTGACGTTGAAGCGCCGGGGCGTGCCGCTGAAGTCGGCGGCGCGGTTGCCGTTCGGCGTCGTGAAGGTCTGCGGCGGGGTCGCCGAGGTGAAGTGCGCGTGGCCGGCGCCGACCGTGTAGACGCCGCTCGTCGGCAGGTCGCGGAAGCGGTAGTTGCCGGCCGCGTCCGTGTAGGCCCTGACGGTGAGCGAGCCGGTGAGCGAGACGGCCGCGCCGCCGACGGCCGCGCCGGCCGAGTCCGTGACGCGGCCCGTGAGGTTGAAGGTCGCGGGCGGCGCCGAGGCGAGGTAGGCGTTGAGGGCGGCGCGGCGCGCGGCGACGCAGGCCGCGTCCGCCTCGCCGCAGCCGAGGATTTGATCCGACCAGTAGAGGTGCGCGGCCGGGTCGGGGTCGCGGCCGAGCGCGGCGGCGAAGCGCTGGCGGACGTACCAGACGGGGTCGTCCTCGTCCGCGTCGGTCTGGATGACGCGGGTCGTCTGCGCCTGCGAGGCGAGGTCCTGATAGGTCGAGTCGATGACGGTCAGCGTCTTCGTGCCCGTGCCGGCGCGCAGGCGCGTGGCGGCCGCCTCAGTGTGGATGCGGTCGAGGATGGCGTTGCCGACGCTGAGCACGTAGACGGCCGAGTCGGTCTTCTTCGACCAGACGTAGCGCGAGTCCTCGATCAGCACGTTGCGCAGGCCGTCGAGGTAGTGGCCCGTCGTCCCGAGGTTCGAGACGTTCATGTGGAGGTCGCTGATGTAGTAAAGGTCGATGGGCGCGGTGGCCGGCGAGTAGCGGTAGGGGATGCTGGAGAGGCCGACGTAGCCGCCCTCGTCGAGGAAGACGCGGCGCACGGAGACCTCGCGGCGCGGCGAGTCGCCGGTCGGCGGCGCGGCGTTGCCGATGTTGACCCACGAGTAGGGCGCGCCGATGTTGGTCTTGCCGAACAGCTCGGGCCGCTGCCCGTAGTCGGCGAAGATCACGTCGGCCAGCGAGACCGACTTCCATTCGAGGTTCTCGACGACCGGCACGTAGACGCCGCTGTTGCCGACCGTGCCGAGGAACTTGCTCTGCTCGATGCGCAGGCCGCCGCGCATCGAGCGGATGATGGCGCCGCCCGCGACCAGCGTGCTCAGCCCGTAGAACTCGCAGTGGCGGACGACGGCCGACTCGACGCGGTCGAAGGCGAGGACGACGGCCGCGTCGGTCGCGACGTTGGGCGTGCCGACGAAGGCGAGGTCGCTGACGACGAGGCTGCGGAGCCCGGTGACGGCGAGGGCCGCGGCCTGCTCGCGCGTCCGCGGGTAGAACTCCGAGACGAGGTTGAGGCCGAGCGTCAACTCGTTGCCCGGCCTCGTGTGGTCGACGGTCGTGGCCGACCCGACGCCGCGGATCGTGACCGGGGCCGCGAGGCCGTTGAAGTTCTTCACGACCGGCGAGCCGATGACGTAGCGGCCGGCGGGCACGTTGAGCGTCCCGCCGCCGGCGGCGGCCAGCGCGTCGAGCGCCCTTTGCAGCGCCGGGCCGTCGTCGGTCACGCCGTCGCCGAAGGCGCCGAAATCACGCAGGTTGAGGTCGGCCGGGGCGGGCGCGGTGCGCGCGCGGGCCGCGGCGGGCGCGAAGGCCGCGGCGAACAGGAGCGCGG
>DATMVI010000401.1:0-20446 GCA_035563275.1 Pyrinomonadaceae bacterium | reverse complement strand
AACACCGCCCGCGGCCCGCCGGTGGCAGGAATGTGGGGCCGGCTCAGGACGCGGCGACGTGAGTCGGGGTGGATTTAATCCCGCATCCTGCGCCCCGCGCCGCGCGCTCCGAATCGGCCGTTGACACCGGAAGGATGGCAGGCATATATATGGCAGAACAACATATGGACGAAGCACGTATACTCGACCGCGAGTTGAAGAAGGGCAGCGCCGAGATGCTCATCATGGCGCTCGTCGAGGCGCGGCCGCGCCACGGCTACGAGATCGCCCGGCTCATCGAGGAGCGCTCCGGGGGCGTCTTGCAGTTCCACGCCGCCTCGCTCTACCCGCTCCTCTACCGGCTGGAGCGGCGCGGCCTCGTCCGCGGCCGCTGGGTGGAGAAGGCGGGGCAGCGGCGGCGGCGCTACTACCGCCTGACGCCCGCGGGGCGCAGGGTGCTGGCCGCGCAGCGCAGCACGTGGCAGGAGTTCTTCGCCGCCCTCGACAGGGTGGCGCGCATCACGCCCGGCCCAGAAGAAGCCTGAGATGAGAGCACGCTGGGAGCGCCGCGTCCGCGAGCTGCTGCCGCCGCTCGGCCTCGACGCCGCGCGGGAGGCGGAGATCGTCGAGGAGCTGGCCGAGCACATGGAGTCGGCCTACGAGGAGGCGCTCGCGCGCGGCGAGCCGGAGGCGGCGGCCGAGGCCGAGGCCCTCGCCCAGTTCCCCGACTGGCGTCTGTTCGAGTGCGAGCTGAGCCGGGCCGAACTCTCGCCCGTGGGGAGGCTGGCGCGGCGGAGTCGGGTCGCGGAGAGGGTGTTCGCCCCGAGGGGGAAGGGAGGCGTCGTGTTGGAACAGCTCCTCAAAGATTTGGGCTACGGGTTGCGGATGCTGCGGCGCAAGCCGGGCTTCGCGGCCGTCGCCGTGCTCACGCTCGCGCTCGGCATCGGCGCGAACGCCGCCATCTTCTCGGTCGTGGACGCCGTGCTCTTGAGGCCGCTCCCGTACCCGGAGCCGGGCCGCCTCGTCTCGCTCTACGAGTCGCTCCCGCAGGGCGGCACGGGCTCGGTCTCCGTCCCGAACCTCCTCGACTGGCGCGCGCAGTCCGATGTCTTCACGGGCATCGCCGCCTACCAGTACGGCGACTTCAACCTTCAGGAAGGAGACCAGCCGGTGCGGGCCGTCGGCGTGACGGTCACGCCGAACTTCTTCGACGTGCTCGGCGTCGCGCCGCAGCTCGGCCGCGCCTTCGTCGGCGGCGAGGACGCGGCGGGCCGCCACCGCGTCGTGGTGTTGAGTGACGGGCTCTGGCGGCGGGCCTTCGGCGCAGACCCGGGCGTGGTCGGCCGCGACGTGCAGCTCGGCGGCGAGCCCTACCAAGTCGTCGGCGTGATGCCGGCGTCGGCGCGCTTCCCGTCGGCGGCGGCCGAGCTTTGGGTTCCGCTCGTCTTCAACGACAGGCAGCTCGCCAGCCGCGGCAGCCACAGCCTGCTCGCGCTCGGCCGCCTCAAGCCCGAGGCGACCTTCGAGCGGGCGCAGGAGCAGATGAGCACCATCGGCCGCATCCTCGAACAGCAGTACCCGGACGCGCAGACCGGGCGCGGGGTGACGCTGGCGTGGGTCGAAGAGGAGGTCGTGCGGGGCGTGCGGCCGGCGCTGCTGATGCTGCTCGGCGCGGTCGGCTTCGTGCTGCTCATCGCCTGCGTGAACGTGGCGAACCTGCTGCTGGCGCGCGCCACGTCGCGGCGCAAGGAGGTCGCCATCCGCTCGGCGCTCGGCGCGGGGCGCTGGCGCCTCGTGCGGCAGTTCCTGACGGAGAGCGTGCTGCTCGCGCTCGTCGGCGGCGCGGCCGGGCTGCTCGTGGCGAAGTGGACGATTCAGGGCCTGCTGGCGCTGGCCGGCAGCTACCAGCCGGTGACGGGCGAGGTCGGGCTCGACTGGCGCGTGCTCGCCTTCACGGCGGCGCTCTCCGTCCTCACCGGCATGGTCGCCGGGCTCGCGCCGGCGCTGCACGTCTCGAAGGCCGACGTGCAGGAGACCCTGAAGGAGAGCGGCAACGCCGGTTCGAGCGCGCGCGGGACTTGGCTGCGCGGCTCTCTGGCCGTGGCCGAGGTCGCGGCGGCGCTCGTGCTGCTGGTCGGCGCGGGGCTGCTCGTTAAAAGCTTCCTGCGGCTCCAGCAGGTCGAGACCGGCCTGCGGCCCGAGCGGGTGGTGACGATGAGGGTCGCGCTGCCGGCGGCCAAGTACGACACGGCGCAGAAGACCACCGCCTTCTACCGCGAGGTGCTTGAGCGCGTGGGCGCGCTGCCGGGCGTCGAGGAGGCGGGCGTCATCAACATGCTGCCGCTCCAGCGCTTCGGCTCGAACGGCGAGATTCAGGTCGAGGGGCGCGAGCCCCTGCCGCCGGGCCGCGTGCCGCTGACCGAGTACCGCTCGGCGAGCGCCGGCTACTTCCGCGCGCTCGGCATACCCCTCCTCGCCGGCCGAATCTTCGAGCCGGCCGACGAGGCCGAGACGGCGCGCTCGGTCGTCGTCAACCACGCGCTCGTGCGCGAGTTCTTCCCCGGCGGCGACGCCCTCGGCAAGCGCGTCAGCGCGGGCGGCGACACGTGGTGGACGATCGTCGGCGTCGTCGGCGACGTGCGGCAGTCGGGGCTGACGCAGCCCTCCCGGCCGGAACTCTTCTTCCCCTACGCAGGCCGCAGGGTGGACGGGATGACGCTGGTGGCGCGCTCGGCCGGCGACCCCGCGGAGCTGACGGCGGCCGTCCGCCGCGAGGTGCGGGCCGTCGACCCGAACCAGCCGGTCTACAACGTGCGGACGATGGAGGAGGTGATAGACCTTTCGATCTCGAACCGCAGGCTGAACATGACGCTGCTGAGCGTCTTCGCGGGGCTGGCGACGCTGCTCGCCGTCGTCGGCATCTACAGCGTGATGTCCTACCTCGTGACGCAGCACACGCGCGAGATCGGCATCCGCATGGCGCTCGGCGCGCGGCCCTCTAACATCCTGCGGCTCGTGCTCGGGCAGGGCCTGACGCTGACGCTCGCCGGCGTCGGCCTCGGCCTGCTCGCGGCCTTCGGCCTGACGCGCCTGATGTCGAGCCTGCTCTACGGCGTGGCCGGCACAGACCCGCTGACCTACGCGGCCGTGTCGGCGCTGCTCGTCGTCGTCGCGCTGGCGGCCTGCTACGTGCCCGCGCGGCGGGCGACGAAGGTCGACCCGCTGGTGGCGCTGCGCTACGAGTGAAGGCCGAGGATGAGGGCCTTCCCCCCGCATCGCCCGGCCTCGTCTGAGGGCGAAGGGCCGGCGCCGCCCGCCGCGCGGGCGCGCTCCGTCGCGGCCCCGGCCGGCGCACGCCGCGCCGACTGAGACGAAACGACCGGGGGTGAAAAACGTGAGACGCAAAAGCAGACTGTTGGCGCTCGCCTGCGCCGCGCTCGTCCTCGCGGCGTCGCCGGGCGCGCACGCGCGGCAGGCCGCCGCGGGGGTCAGGCCGCTGACCTTCTCCGACAAGGACGAGGCCGTCGCCTCGCTGTTCCAGCGCAGCCCGGCCGACGACCCGTACCTGAAGAGGCTGCGCGAGGGCTACAAGCTCGACGAGGTCGTCGCCGGCGGGCGCAACGACTACGAGCGCGTGCGGGCCGTGAGCCGCTGGGTGCGCTCGCGCTGGGAGCACAACGGCTCGAACGTGCCGCAGAAGCCCGACGCCATCTCGATCCTCGAAGAGGCGGCCGGGGGCAAGCGCTTCCGCTGCTCCGAGTACGCCGTGGTGCTGGCCGCCGCGCTCACCTCCGTCGGCATCCCGGCGCGCGTCCTCGGCCTGTGGTCGGAGGACGCCGAGAGGCGCGAGAGCGGGGCCTCGCACGTCGTGGCCGAAGCCTACCTCGCGGACATGAAGAAGTGGGTGATGGTGGACGGGCAGTTCGACGTGATCCCGACCTTGCGCGGGCGGCCGCTCAACGCCGTCGAGTTGCAGCGCGCGCTCGCCGCGTCGGCGGCGGGCCTCGGCGTGGACACCTTCTCGGGCGCGAAGGCCGACAAGTATTTCGAGTGGGTCGGGCCTTATCTCTTCTACTTCCTGACGAAGTTCGACGCGCGCCAGCCGGCCGCGCAGCAGTGGCCCGAGCTGTGTCTGATGCCGCTCGGGGCCAAACAAGTCACGCTCTTCCAGCGCAAGCACCCCATCGGCCACCTCGTCTACACGCACTCGGCCCGCGCCTTCTACGCGCGGCCGGAATGAGAAAAGCCGTGAGCCGTGAAGAGAAGTTATCAGTCGTCAGTCAGGGCAGGACTGATAACTGATTACTGACGACTGACGACTGACAACTGTCTCCCCGATTCACGGCTTTTGCCCGTCGGCCTCGCGCTCCAGCACGATGTCGAAGACGGCCGTCTCGAACTGTTTGCCGTGGGCCTCGCGCCGCTCGGGCGTGACGGCGAGGGCGGGGGTGAACATCCGGTCGGTCTTGCCCTTCGGGTCGTCGTGGAAGTGTATCTCGGTGACGAGCTGCTTGTAGCCGGGGGCGGCCGCGAGCAGGTGGAAGTGGGCGCAGCGCCAGAAGGCGGGGGCGGCCGCGGCGTTGGGCTGATAGGGGACGGGGCGGACGGATTCGAGTTCGTAGTGGCCGGCCTCGTTCGACACGAGCCGGCCGCGGTTGCGGAAGTCGCCGTCGCCGGCCGAGTAGTTGCCGCGGTGGTCTACGTGCCACACGTCGAGCACGACGCCGGCGAGTGGGCGCTTCGTGTCGAAGGCCCACACGCGCCCCGAGAGGACGAAGGGCGTGCCCGGCTCGAACGGCGGGCTGAGCTTGGCGCGGAAGGGCGCGCCCTGCTTGTACCACGGCCCGAAGGGCATCGGCGCGGTCGTCTTCAACTCGCCCTTCGGGGCGACGGCCGCCTGCGGCGTCGCGGACATTTGGAGCAGGACGCGGCCGGCCTCCGCCGCGTCGGGGGCCGGCGGGGTGGGGCGCGCGTCGGCCCTCAAGACCAGCCCGGCGGCCCCGGCCGCGGCCAGCCCGAGCCCCGTCTGCCGGAGAAATTCACGTCGCTTCCCGTCAAACATCTTCGAGTCCTCCGAGTTGAATTCGAGTGATAACGCCGAGCCGCGAGGGTTGATTGGTTGCGGACTGCCGCCGGGTGTGGGGCTGAGGTCAGTAGCTCCGGGGCGTGCCGGCGGCCGTCCCTCCTAAGTACGACGCTAAGACGCGCGGCCGGCCGGCCTTTTTGTAAAAAGATTGTTACCGCGTCCCGCATTTTGGAAGGACGTTCAAGCGGGGCGCTTTCGGGTTCGCGTTGAAGGCGGCGGCGGGAAATTTCGCCCGCGCGGAGGGCGGCGAATCACCGCGTCAACAGTCGGCGTAGCCGACGGCCCGCACCACGCGGCGGGCGCGACCCCTGCGCAGGACGATGGTCAGTTTCACGGAGTAAGTGTCGTCCCCGGTCGGCTCCGCGCGGACGCTGATGCGCGTGGCCCCGGCGCGGTACTCGGTGCGCGCGCCCGACGCTCGCAGCAAGGTGAGCCGCGTGTCGCGCCCGTCCAGATTCATCCACGCGCCGTCGCCGCCGTGGCGCGCGAGGAAGACGTAATTCTCCCCCGCCCGCTCGACCTGCCCGGCCGGCACGAAATACGAATTGCCGCACCCCACCATCATGCCGGTCGCCGGGTAGTCTTTAATCGTCCCGACCCGCGGCACGCGAGACGCGACTGCCCCTTTCCGGCGCGCGCCCGCCCGCGCGCCCCGCGTCTCCCCGCCGGCGCGAGCAGGCGCGAAGCTCAGAGCCGACGCGCAGAGCAGCGCCGCGACCAGCGCTTTCTTCATTCTCGTCAATCCCCGAAAGTCAGGCATGAGTTGACACGGCCGCCCGTCACCCCGCGCCGCGCGCTTCGTAAAGCCCGCGCCGCGCGTCCCACCTGAAGAGGTTGCGGGAGGTGCGACGGCGCAGCCGGCCGACGCGGCTCCGGCAGTCTTCGGCGAAGCGCTCGACCGTTTCGCCGACGACGAACGTCAGGTCGCGCCGCGCCGAGCCGCGCCGGGCCGAGGTTTCGACGGCGGCGCGCGGCGTCACGGCGCGCCGGCAGCCGCGCCAACCGTGGAGCATCGGCGCCCGCGCGAGGACGGGCTTGAGGCGGCCCGCGACGTAAGCGGCCAGCCCGTAGGCGCGGTACTCTTCGCCGGCGTTGTGGTGCGCGTTGACGAACCAGACGCCGCTGTCGCGCGCGCCGAGCGGCGTCACGGGGTGCGCCTCCCACAGCGAAGTCTCGCGGTCGCCGCGCACGTCGAGCGCGCCGAGCAGGCGCGGCGCGGGCGTCAGGCGGTAGACGGCGAGCACCGCGATGCCGCCCCAGTTGAACGAACCATTCAAGTCTCCCCCGCCGGCCGGCGGAGTTGATTCGGCGGGCGCGGGCGAGACGTGGATGAGCAACGCCGCCAGCCGCTCGCCGCCGCCGCGGATGAAGACGCGCTCGACGTAATCCACGGACATCGCGCCCTCGAAAGTCTTGTCGGCGTAGTCGCCGTCGGCGTGGCTGAGCGGGATGGAGCGGGTGGCGCGCGCCGGCTCGCCGCCCTCCGCGCCGGGGAAGACGAGCCTGACGAGGTCGAGATAGGTCACGCGCGAGCCGGCCTCGACGGCGGCGCTCAGGTCGCGCGCGGTCTCTAAAGTTTTTCGCGACGTGACGGAGGCGCGCGCGTGCGGCGCGCACACGAGCGCGGCGACGGCCGCGACCGTCAACGCCCGCCGCAGAAAGTTCGTCGCCCCGTTCATGCGCGCGCCGCGTTCTCCTCGCGTGGTACGGTCTGCCACAACGGCGCGAGATTGTAGCGCGCTTCGGCGCGATTTGAAGAGGGATTTTCAGAGGCGGCTCGGGCGCGCCCCCTCGCAGACCTGCTCAACGGGCGGGCGCCGAAGGTCGCCACCCGGCGCGCACCAGTTCGCGGGTCAGGAAGGAGGCTCGCTCCCGCCAACCTATTTTGTCTCGTGCGGGTGGCTCTAGGCGCGGCGGCGCGAGGAGTTGCGGGCGAGTTTCTTCGGGCCGCCGACCTCGCCGCTGAAGTCGTCGCGCTCGCGCATGTAACAGGAGAGGGCTTCGTCGAGCGGGCGCAGGAGCGAGCCGCGCTCGCTACCGAGGGCGGCGTAGGGCGGGCGGCGCGCGGGCAGCTTGAGCGCGCGCGTGGGGACGGCGCGGACGGCGTCGGCGTCGAACCCGGCGAGGGCCGCCGCGCGGCGCGCGAACTCGGCCCACGTCACCGCGCCGCCGTTGGCGAGGTGCCAGAGGCCGCCCTCGCCGTCGATCAGCAGGTCGAGGCAGGCGTGCGCGAGGTCGGGGACGTAGGTCGGCGAGACGACGCAGTCGTCGGCCGCGGCGAACTCCTCGCCCGCGGCCAGCGCCCGCAGCGCGACGGCGACGAAGTTGTATTCGTCCCACGGGCCGAAGAAGGCGCTCGTCCTGACGACCAGCGCGCCGGGCAGGGCCGCGAGCACCAGCCTCTCGGCCTCGGCCTTGCTGCGGCCGTAGACGCCCAGCGGCGACACGGCATCGCCCTCGACGTAAGGCTCGCCGCGGCCCTCGCCGTCGAAGACGAGGTCGGACGAAAACGTCAACAACTGAACGCCGCGGCGCGCGCACGCCTCGGCCAGCAGGCGCGGGCCTTCGGCGTTCTCGCGCATGCACCGCTCCGGCTCCGACTCGGCCTGATCGACGCGCACGTAGCCGGCGGCGTTAATCAGGGCCCACGGGGCCGTCTCCTCCAGAACCTTCTCGACCGAGTCGGCGTCGGCGATGTCCATCTCCGCGCGCGAGAGCAGGCGGTAAGAGATGGCGCGCGACTCGCACAGGCGCGCGAAGGCCGAGCCGAGCGTGCCCGTCGCGCCCGTGATTAAGACCGGGGGGGCCTGCCCGCGCATCCCTGTGCCTTCTCCCTTCGGGCCGGCGCGCGCGCGCAGGCGCTCGGCCGGGTAGGTCAGACGTTCGAGCCTGCGCCACCAGCCGGGCGCGCCGAGGACGGGGTGCGCGAACTCGCCGCCGCGCGCCAGAGCGCGCGCCATGCCGGCCAAAGCGGTCGGGCGCGGCGCGGGCGCGCGCACGTCGAAGGCGCCCGGCTCGTACCGGCCCGCGTCGCGCGTCACGAGGCTGTCCCAATCGAACGAGCCGAGCAGAGCCCACGCCGTCACGGCACGCACGTCCACGCCGCGCGCGCGCAACTCGCAGGCGGCCGACCAGACCTCGGCGAGCCACCGCATCTGCTCCTCGCGCGTGCAGCCGAGGTGAACTTCCGTGACGGCGAGCGGCAGCCCGAAGCGCGCCCACGCCTCGCGCAGCAGCGCGGAGGGGCCGGCCGCGCCCTCGGCCAGAACGCGCACGGCCTCCACGTCGGCGTAGCGTTCGCGGCCGTTGCCGCCGTGAGTGTGCGCGGGGTAGCGCGCGAGCCGTTCGTCGAGGAAGCGTTCGCTCGTCAGGTAGTGGTTGAGGCCGACGAGGTCGGGCGGGCACGGGCGCTCGGCGAACCAGTCCAACTCTTCCTCGCCGACGCCCGCGCCGACGAGGTAGTCGCGCAAAGGGTGGCCCGGCGTGACGCGGCCCGCGAGCAGGTCGAAGGTGAGCCAGCGGCGCTCGTTCTCGAACTCGGCTTGGTAGGCGAGCCGCGGCGTGGCGTAAGTCTTACCCACGTCTTCGGTCTGGACGAGGCGCGCCGCCGGGTTGACCTCGCGCACGGCGCGCATCGCCAGAGCGACGCCGCGCAGTTGGTTGACGAGGGCGCGGGCGAAGGTGCGGTCGTCGCGCCCGTGCGGATACCAGTGGCCGT
Organism: Pyrinomonadaceae bacterium; assembly: GCA_035563275.1. Classification (GTDB taxonomy): domain Bacteria; phylum Acidobacteriota; class Blastocatellia; order Pyrinomonadales; family Pyrinomonadaceae; genus QHXN01. The sequence goes on along the minus strand of DATMVI010000401.1, from coordinate 11,663 downwards.
AGAGGCCGGAGAAGCGCGCGGTCGTGAGCGGCTCGTTGACGGGCGTGTAGTCTTCGAGCCACGGGTAGCGCGCGGCGACGGCGCGGGCGTAGGCGGCGAGCTTGCCGGGGAAGTCGGGGTCGACGAGGCTCGTGTGGCGCGGCCCGCTGCCGTGGTGCAGGAGGCCGACGATGGGGCGCACGTTCAGCTCGCGCAGGCGCGCGAGGCGGCGGTCGGCCCAAGACCAGTCGGCCTCCTCCAGACGCGCGGGGGCCGTCCGCTCCCACAGGACGGGGTAGCGGACGGCCCTGACGCCGAGCCAGCCGAAGAGTTCGAGGTCGGAGTCGCGCGAGGCGTGGCCGCCTCGCGCGAGCTGGTCGAAGTAGGTTTCGCCGACACGGTTGACCGTGCACTCGACGCCCGCCCAGAGTTCCGGGCGGGCCGCGGTCGGCCCGGCTGTCATACGCTTCCCCCCGCGTGAGTCGGGATGGTTCTCATGCGTGCCCCGAATGAGTAAGGCTTACGAAGCCGCGGGGCGGCCGTTGCCGTTCGTCGCGCCGTTGGCGCTGGCGGCCCGCGCGAGCGGCTGGCCCGTGGCCGCGCCGTTGCCGCTGCCATTACCGTTGCCGGCGTGGCCGTTGCCGTTCGGGGCCGCGGCGACGTAGGCGGTCGCCTCCGAGCGCTTGGGCGCGCCGCTCACCTTGGCGTAAGTGGTGAGCGCCTGCGCGACGATCTGATCCATGTTGTAGTACTTGTAGGTGGCGAGGCGGCCGACGAAGTGGACGCCCTCGGTCGCGTCGGCGAGCGCCTTGTACTTGGCGTAAAGCTCGGCGTTCTCCTTGCGCGGGACGGGGTAGTAGGGGTCGCCCTCGGCCTGCGGGTACTCGTAGACGACGCTCGTCTTCGGGTGCTCCTGCCCCGTCAGGTACTTGAACTCGGTGACGCGCGTGTACGCCTGCTCGTTCGGGTAGTTGACGACCGGCGCGGGCTGGAACTGCGCCACGTTGTGCGTCTCGTGTTTGAATTCGAGCGAGCGGTAGGGGAGCTTGCCGTAGCGGTAGTCGAAGAAGGCGTCCACCGGCCCCGTGTAGACCATCTCGCGGAATTTCACCTCGCCCATCACCTCGCGGTAGTCGCAGTTCAGAAGCACCTTGATGTTCGGGCTGTCGAGCATCTTCTCGAACATGCGCGTGTAGCCGTAGAGCGGCATCGCCTGAAAGGTGTCGGTGAAGTAGCGGTCGTCGCGGTTGGTGCGGACGGGGACGCGCGAGGTCACGGAGGCGTCCAGCTCCGAAGGGTCTAAGTCCCACTGTTTGCGCGTGTAGTTGCGGAAGAACTTCTCGTAGAGCTCGCGGCCGACCTTCGAGACGACCACGTCCTCGGAGGTGCGTATCTGCTCGACGGGCTCGGCCGCCTTGCGGAAGAACTCGTCCACCTCGAAGGAGGTGAGGGACAGGCCGTAGAGCTGGTTGATGGTGTCGAGGTTGATCGGGATGGGGACGATCTGGCCGTCGACGCTGGCGCGCACGCGGTGCTCGTAGGGCCGCCAGTCGGTGAAGCGCGAGAGGTAGTCGAAGACCTCCTTCGAGTTGGTGTGGAAGATGTGAGGGCCGTACTTGTGCACGAGGATGCCGTGCTCGTTGTAGTGGTCGTAGGCGTTGCCGCCGACGTGCGGCCGCTTGTCGCAGATTAAAACCCGCTTGCCTGAACCGTTCGCCAGACGCTCGGCCAACACGCTCCCGGCGAAGCCGGCCCCGACGATCAAATAGTCGAACATTTAAAGCCTCCCCTGATACCTTGAGTCAAAAAAAGCGGGACGGAAGTCGCCGCCGTCATGCCTGAGCTGCGGCCATCGCGAGGCCCTGCTCCGGCCGCACACGCGCGCGCCGCGACGAGATGACGCCTTCGATCAGGCCCCACATCCGCGCCCACGTCTCGTCCCACGAGGTCTGCGACAAAAACTCGTCGGCCGCGCGCACGCGCGCCTCGGCGCCCGCGCCCGCCAGCGCCGCCTCGGACGCCGCGACGAACTCCTCCGGCGTCGCCGCGATGCTCACCAGCCCCATCTCGCCGTAGGGCCTGACCACGTCGCGGATCGGGGTGGAGACGACGGGCTTGCCGGCGGCGAGGTACTCGGGCGTCTTCGTCGGGCTGATGAAGCGCGTCGAGTCGTTGAGGGCGAAGAGCAGCGTCGCCACGTCCCAGCCGGCGATGTAGGCGGGCAGCTCCTTGTACTGTTTGGGGCCGAGGTAGTGGATGTTCGGCCGGCGCGGCAGCGCCTCGGGGTCGATCTTGACGACCGGGCCGACGATGACCATTTGCCACTCGGGCCGGGCCGCGGCGACCGCGTCGAGCAGCCCGATGTCGAGGCGCTCGTCCACCACGCCGAAGAAGCCGAGGCGCGGGTGCGGGATGGCGGCCTGATCCGCCGGGTCGCCGTCAATCTCGCGCGCCCGCGCGAAGTGCTCGCGGTCGATGCTCGAAGGGAAGGCGTGAACCGAGGGGTGCTGCTCGCGCTTGACCTCGTAGAGGCTGCGGCCGCCGGTGAAGACGAGGTCGGCGCGGCGGAAGAGCTCCTCCTCGCGCCCGCGCAGCTCGGGCGGCGCGCCCCGAAAGGCCGAGAGTTCGTCCATGCAGTCGTAGACGACGGCGAGCGGGTCGAGGTGGCGCGTCCAAGCGACGGGCATCGGCGTGTAGTACCAGAGGACGTGGTCGCCGACGGCCTGCGCGGCGAAGAGCTGGTCGAGCAGCGTGCGCTGTAGGGCTTCGCCGTCGGCGCGCGCCTGATGCGGCAGGTGCGGCACGACGACGCGCACGCCGCCCTCGCGCTCGCTCACGTCGAGGCGCATGGCGTCGCCGTAGACCGGCTCCTCGACGAAGAAGACGCGGCGGCCGCGCGCGCAGCGACTCAGGAGGTGCTGCGGCCGCTGGTAGACGAAGTCCCAGCGCAGGTGCGAGAGGCAGACGAGGTCAACGCCGCCGCCGGGTTGCGCGCGCGCGCCGGTCGCGGGCCGACGGCGTCGCTCGCCGAGGCCGCCGAGGTTTAAAACGATTTCGTCATCCTTCAAGATTTTTTCCTGAGCCATCATCCGCTTCCTTTAGCCTTACTCGAAATCAACCGACTCTTCATTACGGCCCGGCGCCGGCTCGCGCCGCCCGGCCTGACGTTAACGCGCCTCTCGGACGCGGCGGCGGCCCGAAGTCTTCACGGCCTGCGACGGCCCTGATGAAAGGCGTGCGGCGTGGTGTGCGCGGGCGAAATGAAGAGGTGGTGTGGGAATTTGCGCCCGCGGATGAACCGGCAATCAGGGGCCGGGGTGAGACGGCGGCTCACCTGATCGGTATCTTCGGGCGCTCGAAATGCATGAACACATTAGAACATTAATTCTTTCCGGAAGTATCGCGGGCCGCCGCGGCTCTTCACCTCTGCCGACGCCGGGACTGCGGCCTCGCGCCTTTCGCCATCGCCGCACGCCTGATTGCGCACACCAAACGGGGGATTCGGGGAAAGAAATTATAGGGGCGGCGCGCGCCGACCGTCTGTACGTTGCAGAACCGACCGCGCGGGCCGCTTTTCACGCCGAAAACCCAGCGGAAGTCCGGCCAAAGTGAAAGCTCCGGGGCGGGCGAAAAGCGTTGAAGTTGCCGGAACCGGCGAGCGGCCGCGAGATGTATCGTCTGAGCCAGCATCCTCGCCGCGGTGTCGGCGCGCAGGTTTCCCGGGCGCGATAGCTTTCGCTCCCCGAACTTGATAAATTCGGAGGGACTTAAGGCTAACGAAACCCGCGGCGCTGGCGGCGACGTGACGGCGAGCCCGGCGCCGACGAAGACGACGCAGCGGCGACGCTTTTCTTTCGCGGCGCGGCCGAACCGGAACGCGTTCGGCGGAGATTCGGATGACGACAAAAGCTTACGAGCAGGAGCGCGAGGCGGGCGCGGCGAGGGCGCTGCTGCCGCGCTCGGTGGTGCGGCCGAACGAGTACGAGTTGCTCGACGGCGAGTGGCGCTTCGCCCTCGACCCGGAGGATCGCGGGCTTTCGGGGAAGTGGTGCCTCGGCCACGGCTACGAGCGCACGGCCGTGTGGCCCGGCTCCATCGAGTCGCACATGGCCGAGGCCAAAGACGCGCAGCAGCAGCAGGAGGACTGGCAGGACGAGGTCGTCGCGTGGTACGAGCGCGACTTCACGATCCCCGAGCACTGGTCGGCCTCGCCGACCTCCATCGTGCAGGTCACCTTCGGCGCGTGCGGCTACGAGACGCGGGTGTGGCTCAACGGGCGCGCGCTGCGCACGGTCGAGGGCGAGGAGACGCACTTCGGCGAGTACACCTCCTTCAGCTTCGAGCTGCCGCCCGAGTATCTGCTCCCGGTCAACCGCCTGACGGTGCGCATCGCCGACTCGATGGACGCCGAGATACCGCGCGGCAAGCAGCAGTCGCACGTCTACAAGCGCGGCGGCATCTGGTATCAGACCTACACGGGCGCGGTGCGCAGCGTCTGGATCGAGCCGGTCGAGCGCAACCGCCTGCGCTCGCGCCTGAACGTGCTGAGCAGCCACCGCGACCGCTTCGTCTCCTTCGACCTCACGACGCACACGCGCGACCCCGGCAACTACGGCCTGCTGCTGGTGGTCACGGCGCCGGGCGAGCGGCGGCCGCTGGCGACGGCCAGCATGCACCTGCCGCTCGAAGCCGGCGACAAGCGGCAGAGGGTGACGGTCGAGCTGCCCGGCGCGGTCTCGTGGTCGCCCGACGAGCCGAACCTTTACCGCATGGTGGCGCAGCTCGGCGGCCCCAACGGGTCGGTCTCGCAGATCGAGGCCGACTTCGGGCTGCGCCAGATCGAGGCCCGCGGCAGCCACGTCTACCTCAACGACGAGCCGGTCTACCTCGACGGCATCCTCTACCAGCCGGCCACGGCCACCTACGACGAGATGCGCCGCCACATGCTGGCGATGAAGGAGCTGGGCTGCAACCTCGTCCGCGTCCACATCGCCGGCATCGACCCGCGCATCTACCGCCTCGCCGACGAGATCGGCGTGCTGCTCTGGGTCGAGGTGCCCAGCCCGCACAGCTCCAGCCAGCGCAGCCGCGACAACCACTGGGCCGAGATGATGCGGATGCTCGTCCACACGGGCGCGCACCCCTCGGTCGCCATCTGGAGCCTCTACAACGAGGACTGGGGCGCGCAGGACATCGCCACCAGCGAGGAGACGCGCCGCTACATCGCCGGGGCTTACGACTACCTGCGGCTGAACCACCCGCAACTGCTCGCCGTCGACAACGACGGCTGGCAGCACGTCTCGGTCGAGGGCCGCCTGAAGTCAGACCTTCTGACGGCGCACCTCTACACGCCCTCGCCGAGCCGCTGGTGCGAGATGCTCGACCATCTGGTCGAGGGCCGCAACGAGGGCGTCGCCGTCAACCCGCTCGTCGTCGGCGACCCGTACGGCTACTGCGGGCAGACGCCGCTGGTGGTGAGCGAGTGGGGCGGCTTCGGCTTCTCCGACTACGGCGGGCCGGGCGCGGCCGAGGAGAAGGCCGAGCGCATCCGCGCCTTCAAGCACGAGCTGAGGCAGCGCCGCATCGCCGGCGACGTTTACACGCAGGCCGTCAGCATCGAGGACGAGAACAACGGCCTCATCGACCCGCCGACGGGCCAGTTGACCGTCCCGGCCGGCCTGCTCAAGTCACGCTGAGGGCGCGGCGCGGCGGCGCGGGCGAGACCGACGGCCGCCACCGCCGAACGTCTCCCGCAACGGAGGGCGAGGGTGAAAGGGCGCAAGGTTCCGGCGTGGGTGAGCGCGCCGCTCGTGTTGGGCGCGTTCGGGCTGCTCGCGTGGCTCGAACGCCGCCGCCCCCTGCGGCGCCCGGTCGAGCCGAAGCTCCGGCGCGAGGCGCGCAACCTCGGCGTGGCCGCGGCCGGCGCGCTCGCCCTGCGCCTCGCCGAGAAGCCCGTGGTCGGGCCGCTCGCCGCGCTCGTCGAGCGCAGACGTTGGGGGCTGCTCAAGCTGCGCGAACTGCCCACGTGGCTCGAAGTCCCCCTCGCCGTGCTGCTCCTCGACTACACGCTCTACCTTTGGCACGTCCTCACGCACAGGCGTCCGTGGCTGTGGCGCTTCCACGTCGTGCACCACCTCGACCTCGACCTCGACGCCTCGACCGCCCTGCGCTTTCACTTCGCCGAGCTGGTCATGTCCGTCCCGTGGCGGGCCGCGCAGGTCTTGCTCCTCGGCGTCTCGCCGCTCTCGCTCTCGGCGTGGCAGACGCTCCTCCTCGTCTCGATCCTGTTCCACCACTCCAACGTGCGCCTGCCCGCCGGGGTCGAGCGGCGGCTCGTCGCCCTCGTCGTCACGCCGCGCATGCACGGCATACACCACTCGACCGTGCGCGAGGAGACGGACTCGAACTGGTCGAGCGGGCTGACGCTCTGGGACAGGCTGCACGGGACGCTGCGACTCGACGTGGCGCAGCGGGAGATCGTCGTCGGCGTGCCCGCCTACCGCGACCCGCGCGAGGTCACGCTCGCCGAAATCCTCAAGCTCCCGTTCGGCGCCGAGCGCCCGACGTGGCGACTGCCCGAAGGCGGCACGCCCGCGCGCCGGCCCGCGCCGCTCGCGGCGCAAAGCCTGCCGGCTTAAAGCGGCGAAGCGGAATCGCCCGGCGAACCCACAGTGATGGACGAACGGTTGAGCACATCGTCGTTAACCGCCGAGCGGGCGCCCGCGATCTCGATCATCATCCCGACGCTCGACGAGGCGCGCTCGCTCGGGGAGACGCTCGACGCCGTCGCGGGCTTCGGCGAAGCGGTTGAGGTGATCGTGGTTGACGGCGGGAGCGTTGACGCGACGGCGGAGATCGCGCGGGGCCGCGGCGTCCGCCTCGTCAAAGCGGGCCGGGGCCGCGGGCTTCAGATGCGCGCCGGGGCCGAGGCCGCGCGCGGCCCCGCGCTCTGGTTCCTGCACGCCGACACGCGCCCCGCGCCCGAGTGCGCCGGGCTGATCGTCCGGGCGCTGCGAGACCCGTCGGTCGTCGCCGGCAACTTCCGCGTCAATTTCGACGGCGGCGGCCGCCCCGCGCGCTTCCTGACGTGGCTCTACCCGCGACTGCGCCGGCTCGGGCTGTGCTACGGCGACTCGGCCATCTTCGTGCGGCGCGAAGCCTACCGGGAGGTCGGCGGCTTCCGGCCGTTCCCCATCTTCGAGGATTTAGACCTCGTGCGCCGCCTGCGGCGCAGGGGGCGCGTCGCGCATCTGGGCGCGGTCGTCACCACCTCCTCGCGCCGCTTCGAGGGGCGCAGCTTCGCCCTCACGTTCGCGCGCTGGGCCTTCCTACAGGCGCTCTACTGGGCCGGCGTTGACCCGCGCACGCTCGGCCGGATGTACGCGCCCGTGCGCGGCGCGAAGCGAAGCGGCGACGGCGGGGCGCGCGCCCGCTCAGGTTAGCGAAGACAAAAACTCGTCGTGCGCCGCGAGCCACCGGCGGGTGGCGGGCGCGCGCTCCCTCGCGCCCTCGCCCGCGGAGATTTCGGCGCGCAGGCGCAGCAGGTCGTCGAAGTTGTCCACGTCGTACCACGCCGGCAGCACGGAGGCGCGCAGGTTCATGCGCGCGGCGTTGGCGAGCGTCTGCCGCAGGGCGCGCGGCGTGCTCCACGCGACGTTTTGAAAGAGGCCGGCGGCGGGCCGGCTCAGCCCGACGAGGTAGTAGCCGCCGTCCTCGGTCGGGCCGACGGCCACGTCGGACTCCCGCGCCGCGAGCGAGGCGAAGGCGCGCTCGGCGAAGGCCGCCGGCAGCGTCGGGCTGTCCGCGCCGAAGACGACGACGGGGCCGAACCCCCGCGCGAACGCCTCGGCGGTGGCGGCCGCGAGCCGCTCGCCCAAATCTTCGCCGCGCTGTTCGAGCCACGTCAGGCCGTCGGGCGGCAGCAGCCGCTCCAGCGCCTCGCGCCCTTCGCGCGGGGCGTAAGCCACGACCACGTCGGGCGCGACGCGGCGCAGGTTCGACACCACGTCGCGCGCGAAGCAGGCCGCGAGCGCCGCCGCCTGCGCGCCCGAGAGCGGCGGCACGAGCCGCGTCTTGACCGCCCCGGCCCGCGGGGCTTTGACCATCACGATGCAGGCGGGACGGGGCATAAAACTGATCGCGGATTTCGGATTGCGGATTATAAACCGTGACTCTATGCTTGGCACCGGCCGGAGGCGGCCGCGCCGGCGGTTGACGCCGCCGGCGTCATTCTCTTCAACCCGCAACCCGCATTCGGGAGTCGCACGGTGGCATATTACGAAGAAGACGACCTCGGCCGCTTCGCGGAGGTGGGCGCGCACCGCCCCGACCTCTTCGAGAAGTTCATGGCGTGGTATCAGGCGTGTCAGGAGGACGGCGCGCTCTCGCGGCGCGAGAAGGCCCTGATCGGCCTCGCCGTCGCCCACGCCTTGCAGTGCCCCTACTGCATCGACGCCTACGCGCAGGCGTGTCTCGAAGCCGGCTCGAACATGGAGCAGATGACCGAGGCGATCCACATGGCCTCGGCCCTGCGCGGCGGCGCGTCGCTCATCCACGGCCTTCAGGCGCACAACTCGGTCAACAAGGTTTCGATGTGACGACCAAAGTCCTGCCCGCGGCCGCGGGCGCCGACGCCCCGGCCCGCGCCGCCGTCGGCTTCGACGAGAAGCTGGCCGCGCACGGCGCGAGCCTGCGCCGCGCCGCGTCCGTTGACACCCTTCAGGTCAACGTCGGCAAGCTCTGCAATCAGGCGTGCAAGCACTGCCACGTGGACGCCTCGCCGCGGCGCACCGAGGTGATGACGGCCGAGACCGCCGCGCAGGTCGTCGAGGCCGTGCGCCGCTGGCGCATCCCCACGCTCGACATCACGGGCGGCGCGCCCGAACTCAACCCCTCCTTCCGCCGGCTCGTCGCCGAGGCGCGTCGCGCGGGCGCGCGCGTCATGGTGCGCCACAACCTGACCGTGATGTTCGAGCCGGGCCAGAGCGACCTCCCCGAGTTCTTCCGCGAGCACAACGTCGAGGTCGTCTCGTCCCTGCCCTACTTCCTCGAACAGCAGACGGACGCGCAGCGCGGCCCCGGCGTCTTCGGCAAATCCGTCGAGGCGCTCGCGCGCCTCAACGCCGCCGGCTACGGCCGCGAGGGCGGCCCTCTAGTCCTCAACCTCGTCTACAACCCCGTCGGCGCGTTCCTGCCGCCCGCGCAGGAGGCGGTCGAGCGCGACTTCCGGCGCGAGCTTGAGGCGCGCCACGGCCTCGTCTTCAACCGCCTCTACACGATCACGAACATGCCCATCCGGCGCTTCCTCGAATACCTGCGCCGCTCCGGCAACGAGGAGCGCTACATGCGCCGGCTCGTCGAGGCCTTCAACCCCGCGACGGTCGGGGGCCTGATGTGCCGCAACCTCGTCAGCGTGGACTGGACGGGCCGGCTCTACGACTGCGACTTCAACCAGATGCTCGAACTCGGCGTGCCCGCGGGGCTGCCCCGAACCATCGTCGACTTCGACCCCGCGGCCTTCGCCGCCGCGCGCGTCTCGACCGGCCCGCACTGCTTCGGCTGCACGGCCGGCGCCGGCTCAAGCTGCGGCGGCGCGGTGGAAGCGAACAGGCCGTGAATCGTGAATGGTGAAGGGAAGCGACAACGCGCCGCCGGCGCTCGTCTTCGTCTACAACGCCGACAGCGGACTCTTCAACGCCGTGGCCGACGCGGCGCACAAAATCTTTTCGCCGCGGACTTACCCGTGCAACCTCTGCGCGCTGACGCACTCGGCGCTCGGGATGCGCCGGGAGTGGAAACGATTTCTGGAGGGCCTCGGCGTGCCCCTGGAGTTTCTGCACGCCGACGAACTGCGCGCGCGCTACGGCGCGGCCGGCGTGCCGCTGCCGGCCGTCTTCAGGAAGAGCGACGGGCGGGTCGAAGTGTTAGTCGGCGCGGAAGAGATCGACGCCTGCCGCACCGGCGAGGAACTGAAACAACTCATCGCCGGCCGACTCGCTTCTTAACACTGAAGCCGCCGGCAGGCGCGGCGGCCCGGCTTCATAATTTATGCGTGCGGCCCGGCGGGGCCGAGAGGGCTCGATGAGCAAACTTAACCGGAGAACATTCCTGCGCCGGGGCGCGTTGGCGGGCGGCGCGCTGGCGATGCAGGGCTTCGCGGCGCGCGCCGCGCTCGACGCCGCCGGCCTGAACGCGGAATCGCGCGGGGCCGCCGGCTACGGGCCGCTGCGCCCCGCGAAGGCGAAGAACACGGGCGAGACTTTTCTGGCGCTGCCGAAGGGCTTCGAGTACAACGTGCTCGGCAAGACCGGCGCGGTCATGTCGGACGGGCGGCCGACGCCGGGCAAGCACGACGGCATGGCGGCCTTCGACGTGCGCGGGGAACTGCGGCTGGTGCGCAACCACGAGGTCAACCACCGCGCCGCCGCGGCGGGCGCGGCCTTCGGCGCGCGCCCCTACGACCCTCTGGCCGGCGGCGGCACGACGACGCTCGTCATCGACCCGCGCAAGCGCGAGGTCGTCCGCGACTTCGTCTCCCTGAGCGGCACGCTCGTCAACTGCGCGGGCGGGCCGACGCCGTGGGGCAGTTGGATCACCTGCGAGGAGACCGTGCTCGGCACGGCGCGCGAGAGGGACGCGGGCGGCGCCGAGTACGGCGGCTTCGCGCGGCCGCACGGCTACTGCTTCGAGGTCTCGGCCGCCTCCGACGGCCACGTCGCGCCCGAGCCCCTGCGGCAGATGGGCCGCTTCGTCCACGAGGCCGTCGCCGTAGACCCGCAGACCCGCATCGTCTACGAGACGGAAGACCGCCTCACGGCGGGCTTCTACCGCTTCGTGCCGCGCGAGCCGGGCCGCCTCGCGTCGGGCGGCCGCCTGCAAATGCTCGCCGTCAAGGGCCGCCCGCGCTACGACGCGCGCGCGGGGCAGAAGATGGGCGCGGCGCTCGAAGTCGTCTGGGTGGGGATCGAGAACCCCGACCCGCCCGAGGCCGAGCGCGACCCGGCCGCCGTCTACAAGCAGGGGCTCGCCGGCGGCGGCGCGACCTTCACGCGGCTCGAAGGCTGCTGGTACGGCGGCGGCCGCGTCTACTTCACCTCGACGAACGGCGGCGACAAGGGGCTCGGGCAGGTCTGGGAGTACGAGCCGCGCGGCGACGCCGGCCTGCTGCGGTTGCTTTTCGAGTCGCCGTCGGAGGACGTGCTCCGGATGCCGGACAACCTGTGCGTCAGCCCGCGCGGCGGCGGCCTCGTCATCTGCGAGGACAACGGCGTCGTCCACCACCTGCGCGGGCTCACGCCGCGCGGCCGACTCTTCGACCTCGCGCGCAACGTCGCGCCCGGCCTTGAGACGCGCGAGTTCGCGGGCGCGACCTTCAGCCCCGACGGCCAGACCCTCTTCGTCAACATCCAGACGCCGGGCCTCACCTTCGCCATCTGGGGGCCGTGGGAGCAGGGGCCGCTCTAGGGCGGTTCCGTCAGGCCGCGGCCGGCGCGCGCCGCAGGCCGACGTACTGCGCCTCGGCGAAGGCCGCGACGACCAAAGCCTGCGCGATGATGAAGGCGTAGCCGAGCGCCGTCGGCCCGACCCAGCCGCCCGCCAGCAGCAGGATGCTGTCCGCGGCCCAGAGCGCGTTGAGGACGATGACGGCCCAGACGGCCCCGCGCGGCGGCGCCTCGCGCGTGGCG
>DATMVI010000400.1:0-13851 GCA_035563275.1 Pyrinomonadaceae bacterium | reverse complement strand
CCACGGCCTGCCGCGCCCATCGTCCCGAGTGGGAAGTTCAGGCAGGTGTGGCTCGATAACCGCCCACTGCTCATCGGTTAGTTCTTCGCCTCGTGCCATGCTGAAATGCTAGCACGGGTATTTATGAGACCGCTTCTACTGACTACTGGCTACTGACTACTTCTTTATGTTCCTCCGCACAGACATCTACGAGAACCTCCGGATGGCGATGGAGACGTTGTGGCTGAACAAGCTGCGGTCGTTCCTGACCGTGCTCGGCGTGATCGTGGGCACGACGACCGTCATCGTCATCGCGGCCTTCGTCGCCGGCATCGACGAGCGCGTCTCGAAGGAGATCGAGTCGTTCGGCACCAACTCCGTCTACGCCTACAAGTTCGACCCCGGCTTCAACTTCAACCCGTCGGCCGAGGAGCGGATGCGCAAGCCCCTGACTTACGAGGACGCGCTGGCGGTGCAGGCCGAGTGCCCTTCGATCCTCTTCACCGCGCCCTTCATGTCGCCGGTGGACTTCACGGCCGGCCCCTTCACGCCGCGCGTCGCCGTGCGCCGCCGCGAGGTCGAGATGAACAACGCGAGCGTGCAGGGCACGCTCCCCGCTTACTTCCGCATGGGCGTGACGACCGTCAGCGAGGGGCGCTACTTCACCGACGAGGAGAACGCGCGGCGCGCCGACGTGGTGGTGCTCGGCCGCGACGTGGCCAACACGCTCTTCCCGTTCGAGAACGCTCTGGGCGGCGAGGTGACGATTAACGGGCGCGGCTACCGCGTCATCGGCGTGCTGGCCGAGCGCGAGACGTTCCTCGTCGGGGCCGAAGACCCGAACAACGAGAACAAGGCCGTCTACCTGCCCTACCTGACTTTGAAGCAGCTCTACCCGGACGCGGACGACAACTTCATCATGGCGCAGGCGCGCCCCGGCCGGATGAACGAGGCGGTCGAGGAGATGCGCGAGGTCTTGCGGCGCCGGCGGAAGGTTCCGGCGGGCAAGCCCGACAACTTCGGCGTGCAGACTTCGGATCAGATCGTCGAGCAGTTCGGCGCGATCACGGGCGGGGTGTTCGCGCTGATGGTGGCGATCTCGTCGGTGGGGCTGCTCATCGGCGGCATCGGCGTGATGAACATCATGCTGGTGTCGGTGACCGAGCGGACGCGCGAGATCGGGGTGCGCAAGGCCGTGGGCGCGCGCCGCCGCGACATCGTCACGCAGTTCCTCATCGAGGCGGTGACGCTGACGGGGCTGGGCGGCGTCCTCGGCATCCTCCTCGGCGTCGGCCTCGCCCTCCTCGTCAAGACCGTCATGCCGACGCACGTACCTTTGTGGGCGCCGGCCGTCGGCTTCGGCGTCTCGGTCGCGCTCGGCGTCGGCTTCGGCCTCTGGCCCGCGTGGAAGGCCGCGAAGCTCGACCCGGTGGACGCGCTGCGCTTCGAATAAAGCAGTTAAGAATTAAGAATGGCGTGCCTGCGAAGGAGCCTTTAAAACTCCGGGGCACGCCATTCTTAATTCTTAACTGCCTCACGCGCGGCGGATGATCTTGGCGGCGACCCAGCCGAGGAGGACGAGGCCGGAGAGGATGAGCCAGTTGTGTTCGTGGCCGTAGGTCGAGACGGGGTAGTGGTTGCTGATCATGGTGAAGACGACGGGGACGGCCATGAAGGTGTTGTGCTTCGAGCGGAGCTTGGCGAGGGCCGCGTCGCGCGCGTCGGGCGTGCGGCCTTCTCTGGCGGCCGCGATCATGCGGCGCTGCGCCGGCAGGATGTGCATCCAGACGTTGGCCACCATGATCGTGCCCATCGTCGCCCCGACGTGCAGGAAGGCCGCGCGCCCGCTCAGCACGCGCGTCGAGAGGTAAGCGGCCCCGACAACGACGGCGTAGGCCACCGCCGCGAAAGCCTTCTCGTTCCTCGCGAGCGGCGTGCGCAACAGCACGTCGTAGACGAACCCGCCGGCTACGATCATCCCCACGCCGAAGAGGACGGCCGTGCGCACGCTGATGTCGCGCACGCCCACGTCCACCATCCCGCCGCCGAGGTAGTAGAGCAGCACGAGCAGGAAGGCGCCGCTCAGCCACGTCAGCAAGGCCTCCCAGCGGAACCAGTGCAGCTCGCGCGCGCCCGGCGTCTTCTTCTTGTTAACGACGTAGAAGCCGCCGCTGTGAACCATCCACACCTCGGCCGCCTCCTTCCCTTCGCCCGCCTCCCGCTCGGCCTGCTGGAAGCGGCCGTCGAGCCACGTGAAGTAGTAGGTCGAGCCGACCCACATGATGCCGGCGAAGACGTGGAACCAGCGGAAGAGGAGGTTGAGCCATTCGCTCACGTCCGGGGGGATGCGCATCGTTTAGCTCCCGCGGTAGGTCGAGTAGCCGTAGGGGCTGAGCAGCAGAGGCACGTGGTAGTGCTCGGCCGCGTCCTGAACGGCGAAGACGACGGCGACGAACGGGTAGAAGGCGCTCGTCGCGTGCGCCGCGAAGTATTCGGCCGTCCCGAAGGTCAGGCGGTACGCGCCCGCCACCAGCGCGTGGCCGGGCGGCAGGAGGTCTCGCAGGCGCCCGTCGGCGTCGGTGCGCCCGCCGCCGAGCACGCGCCAGCCGCCGCCGGCTTCCTGCGTCTCCAGCAGGACGGGCACGCCCTCGGCCGGGCGGCCGCGCGCGGTGTCGAGTACGTGTGTGGTGATGGCGCTCATGGCTCTAAGAGTTTCCGCAGGCGCAGGCGCGTGATGCGCCGCTGCTCTTCGGCGGCGACGCGCAGTTCCGCCCCGCGCGCGTTGTTCAACCGCGATTCGAGGAGGGCCAGCATCTCGCCGGCCGTCTTCCCCGTGGCGCAGACGATGAAGATGAAGCCGAACTTCTCCTCGTAAACCCTGTTCCCGGCGGCGAGCGCGGCGAGCGTCTCGGCCGGGGCGTCGCGCGCGCCCGCCTGTTCGCGCTCCGACCACCGGCGCGACTCTTCGCTCACCCCGGCCGCGGCCTCGCGCCCGCCGATCTTCGGGTGGCCGCGGAAGGCTTCGAGCCAGTCCTCCGGGCTTAACTCCCACCAGACGCGGTCGGCCGTTTCGAGCAACTCTTCGCCGCCGCGGAACGGCCGCGCGGCGGCGACGCCTTCGGCCCACCGCGACGACCCGCAGCACTTCAACAACTCGGCCCGCGCCTCCGCGGCCGGCAGGGCGTTGAGTCTCGCCAAACCCTTCTCCATCATTCCCGTGCGGCCAGCTCACAGTGAACGCGTAAACGGCTCACGCCGCCGTCCGGGTAGATGTTGAAGCGCAGGTGCGTGACCGCGCCCGACTCACTCAAATCACCCTCGTAGAAGTGGCGCGTGTGGGCCTGTAGCCGCGTGCGCGGGAGGAGCTCGCGCCACGGCAGCGAGTCGTAAGAAGCGTCGGCCCCGCCGCCCTCGGCGCGGCAGGCTTCGAGCGAACAGCTCTCGGGGAAGTTGCCTTTGAAGTGCGCCGTGTCCACCTCGACGCGGCGGACGCGGCCGGGCGCGCCGAGTTTGACCACCGCCCAGTCGTGGCCGGGGCCGCGCCGCCGCTTCGTCTCCCAGCCGTCGCTCATGTCGAGGGCGCGGCCCGGCATGATGAGGTTGTGGCGGTGGCCGAAGAATTCGTCGCTCGTCGCCAGCACCAGCCCGCCGTGCTCGACGGCCGCCAGATCGACCCACCCGCCCGCGCGCCGCAGACGCTCGAAGTCGGGCGCGACCCGGCCGTAGACGCGCAGCCGCGCCACCCCGCCGTCCGGGTAAATCTTCAAACGCAGGTGCGTCGAGCGCGCGCCCGCCGTCACCTCGAACAGGTTCCGCGAGTCGCCGCGCAGGGGCGACGGCGGGAGGATTTCGGCCCACCCGGTCTCGCCGCTCAAGAGCTGGCCCACGTCGGCGTCCGCGGCGGCCGAGCACGCGTCCAGCGAACAGCTCTCGGGGAAGTTGCCTTTGAAGTGCGCCGTGTCCACGACGACGCCGCGGACGACGCCGGGCAGGCCGAGGCGGACGAGGCACCAGTCGAAGCCGGGCGTGCGCCGCCGCGCCGACTCCCACCCGTCCATCCACTTCCCGCGCCCCGTGTACTTGCCCTCGACGAAGACGGGCGCGGACGGCTTGAGCAGGTTCTCCTTCGGCGCGAAGAATTCGTCGTTGGCGAACAGCACCGCGCCGCCGAGCCGTTCGGAGGCGAGATCGACAAGGTCTGTGAAGTCAGGCATAAGAAGAAGGCCGTCAATCGTGAATCGTCAACCGTGAACCGCGGCCGGGCGTCGCGCGCCTCGAAAGGTGAATCGTCGGCCGGGGTGAATTGCGATGCGATCCGCGGCCGACGGCTCACGATTCACGGCTTTTCAGTAGTTCGCCCGCCGGCCCTTCCGCAAACTCCCCGCGCTCGTAGATTCTCCGGCCGCGCAGGAAGGTGGCTTCGACGACGCCCGCGAGCGTTCTCCCCGCGTAGGGCGTGAGCTTGTGCCGGTGCTCGACGAGGTCGGGCGTGACGCGGAAGGTCGCTTCGGGGTCGAAGATGACGAGGTCGGCGTCGAGGCCGGGCGCGATGGAGCCTTTGCGGCCGCCGAGTCCGGCGAGGCGTGCCGGCTCGCGCGCGAGCCACCGCGCGAGGTCGGCCAGCGTGTGGCCGCGCCTCTGCGCCTCCGTCCACATGATCGGCAGTCTGAATTGCAGGGAGGAGATGCCGCCCCACGCCTGCATGAAGTCGCCCTCGTCGCGGCGCTTCAGCTCGGGCGGGCACGGCGAGTGGTCTGAGACGACCATGCCGATGACGCCCCGGCCGAGCGCGTCCCAGAGCTGTTCGCGGTTGGCGCGCTCGCGGATCGGCGGGCAGCACTTGAACTCGGTCGCGCCCTCGGGCACCTCCTCGGCGGCGAAGCTGAGGTAGTGCGGGCACGTCTCGGCCGTCAGCGGCAAGCCCTCTTCGCGGGCCGCCGCGAGCAGCGGCAGCGAGTCGGCCGACGAGTGGTGCACGACGTGGACGCGCGCGCCCGTCTCGCGGCAGAGGCGGACGAGCAGGCGGACGGCCTCGTCCTCGGCCGCGCGCGGCCGCGAGCGCAGGAACGTCTCGTAGCGTCGCGGGTCATCGACGCCGACGCCGGCCGCAGCCTCGATTGGCCCCGGCAGCTCGGCGTGCGCGATGAGCGTCGCGCCGAGCCGCGCCAGCTCCTGCAACGCCGGGCGCAACTCGGCTTCGGTGACGTGCGGGAACTCCTCGACGCCGGAGTGGACGAGGAAGCATTTGAAGCCGACGACGCCCTCGGCGCGCAGCGGCGCGAGGTCTCCGCGGTTGCCCGGCACGACGCCGCCCCAGAAGGCCACGTCCACGCGGCACTTGCCTTCGGCCGCGGCGAGCTTCTCGCGGAAGTGTTCGACCGTGGTCGTCGGCGGGCGGCTGTTGAGCGGCATGTCGACGATGGTCGTCGTGCCGCCGGCCGCGGCCGCGCGCGTCGCCGTCTTGAACCCCTCCCACTCGGCCCGCCCCGGCTCGTTGACGTGGACGTGCGAATCGACCAGACCGGGCAGCACCACCAGCCGCCCGGCCTCGACCACGGCGCAGCCCGCCGGCACGTCCTCGAACGCGCGCACGTCCGCGACGCGGCCCCCGCGGACGTGAACCGACGCGGGCCTCACCGACTCGTGCGTGACGACTTGTTGACCCCGGACGACGAGGTCGGGCAAGGGCATGCCGCAACTTAAAACACAACTCGGCGGTTTTGGCAATAAAAGAAGTTGTCAGTTATCAGTTATCAGTCATCAGTTGTCAGTCATCGGTAGCGCTCTGCGCGGGCGGCGCGCGGACGGTCAGCGGGAGAAGATTGTTCAACTGATAACTGACGACTGATAACTGACAACTTTTTTTAGTAGAATGCCGCGACTTCAGAGACGCGAGGGGGGTGAGCATGAAGACATCATTGACGGACGAGGTGACGCGGGGCGTCGGCGAGAGCCTGCGCGAGGTGAACCGGGAGTTCGCCGGGCGCTACCCGGGCGAGTCTTTGCGCCGCCAGCCGGTACACACCGTCTACGGCGGCGCGCACCTGTTCAAGTCGGACACGACGCCGCGGCTCGGCGCGCTCGCCCTGCGCGCGCTCGACACTTACGCGCCGAACTTCGCCGCCTTCGCGCGCGCCGCGGGGCTGCCGGGCGCCGACTCGCTCCCGCCCTCGGTCGAGGACGACTCGTCCGTGCGCGCGCTGCTGGAGCGCGACGCCGAGGGCCTGCGCCGCGAGCAGAAACCGCTCTGGCTGGCGCACACCGTTTACACGCGCGTCGTCGAGAAGCTGAGGCGCGAGCCGGTCGAGGACTTCCGGATCGATTTCGAGGACGGCTACGGCAACCGCCCCGACGCGGAGGAGGACGGCCACGCCGAGTCGGCCGCGCGCGAGGCGGCGGCGGGCGCGCGCGCCGGCACGCTCCCGCCCTTCGTCGGCATCCGCATCAAGCCCTTCACCGAGGAGCTGCGCGCGCGCAGCTTCCGCACGCTCGACATCTTCGTCTCGACGCTGGCCGAGGAGACCGGCGGCGCGCTCCCCGCCAACTTCGTCGTCACGCTCCCGAAGGTCACAGACCCCGCGCACGTCGCCGCCCTCGCAGACCTCTTCGACCTGCTTGAGCCGGCGCTCGACCTCCCGGCCGGCGCGCTGAAGATGGAGATGATGATCGAGACGACGCAGTCCGTCATCAACCACCGCGGCGAGTCGAACCTGCCGCTCCTGCTCGCGGCGGCGCGCGGGCGCTGCGTGGCGGCCCACTTCGGGACTTACGATTACACGGCGAGCTGCCAGATCACGGCCGCGCACCAGCACATGCTCCACCCGGCCTGCGACTTCGCGCGCCACATGATGCAGGTCGCCTTCGGCGGCACGGGCCTGTGGCTCTCCGACGGCGCGACCAACGTCATGCCCGTCCCCGCGCACCGCCCGGCCGAGGGCGCCGCGCTCAGCCCCGAGCAGGAGGAGGAGAACCGCCGCAGCGTCGGGCGCGCGTGGCGCCTGCACTACGAGCACGTCCAGCACTCGCTCGCCAACGCCTTCTATCAGGGCTGGGACTTGCACCCGGCGCAACTGCCGACGCGCTACGCCGCCGTCTACTCCTTCTTCCTCGAAAGCCTCGACCCGGCGGCCGAGCGCCTCCGCAACTTCGTCGAAAAGGCGGCGCGCGCCACGCTCGTCGGCGACGTGTTCGACGACGCCGCGACGGGGCAGGGGCTCCTCAACTACTTCCTCCGCGCCACCAACTGCGGGGCCGTCACCGAAGAAGAGGCCACGCGCCTGACCGGCCTCACGCGCGAAGAGCTCCACGCCGGCTCGTTCGTCAGGATTCTCAGGAACCGCCAGCGACTCTGAGGGGAGTAGCCGCGGAGAGACAGAGGCGCGGAGGAAAGCGCAACGTTAATGTTAACAGGGAGGCGCGCGACCCGCTCGACTTCGAGTGGGCCGCGCGCCTCCCCCTTTAACGCGACTTCTCTTTTCTTCTTCTGCTCCGTGCCTCTGCGTCTCCGCGGCTTATCCGCCTGAGCGCCGCGCCGCGTTTCATTCGTTAACAGGTGCGGCGCGGGCGTGGCCCATGTTGAAACACGGCGCGCGCGGCCCGGCGGCGCGTTAATGTTACGAAACCGTGTTTTCTCCGCGTCCGGCCACAGAGGCACGGTGCTTGCTCTAGTGTCTGTCGCTACCGGATCGGACGCGGGGCGGTGACACCGCCGCCCGCCAACGCCATCACAACCCTTTGTTGCGCGTCCTCGGCGACGACGGCCTCGGCCGTCTCTCTCGTCAAGCCCACTGCTATACACGCATAGCCTGAGCGGCTCCGGCAGTATCTCGACGCCACACTCGGCCGCCGAAGAGTTAGGCCGGCGTGTGTCCGCCGCCCCCCGTTGAAGGGCGCGGCGCGTGATGCGGCTCGCCACCCGCCTTCCGGGCGGGGCGGCCGGGGTGCGTCGGGACGAACCTCGACACGCCGCCCGCGGGGAGGTCTGAACGCGTCAACAGCGCATCGGCTGAGGCCGACGGACGCGCGAGACCACCTCCGGCGGTCAACCCTCAACCCTCAACCCTCAAACCAATACCCTGTAAGGAGACTGACTCGTAATGAAGTTCAACACCTCTTCTCTCCGCGCCCCGCGCAAGTCTTTCATGCTCGGCCTGCTCACGGCCTTCATGATGTTCGCCGCCGTCACGGCCGGCGCGCAGACGGCCCCCTGCGTCCCCGTCTCGCACGCGCCCGGAGCCGAGGCCGCCGTCTTCGAGGTCGAGGGCAAGATCACGGCCTACGACCGCACCAACCGCACCGTCACGACCAACGGCGTGACCTTCGCCATCCCGGCCACCCTGCTCGTCAAGACGGCCGACCTCGACGCCCCCGTCGGCAACATCACCTTCGAGGCGCTGACCGACCCGTCGGCCGAGTCCGTGCGCTCCATCGTCGGCGGCTCCACCCGCTCGTCCGGCGTCATCACCTCCAGCACCACGGCGACCGGCGGCAACTGCATCTCGTTCGTCGCCGACTCGGTCTTCATCGAGATCGCCGAGAACGTCGTCTCCGGCTCGCTCAGCGACCTGAACGTCAACGACGGCTCGTTCCGCGTCAACGGCGCGCTCGTCCGCATGAACTCTGACGCGCGCTGGCCCGCTAATCTCACGGACATCGGCGGCAACGCGATCACGCTCGACAAGCTCGTCGGCTTCGAGGGCACGCTCGTCACGGCCGAGGGCTACTTCGACGCGACCGCCAACACGCTCTTCGGCGTCGCCGTCGAGACCGAAGTCGTCACGCAGCAGCCCGGCAAGGATGGCGTCGCCATCACCCGCACCGAGGGCCGCACGGGCAACCGCGAGCTGCGCGTCGAAGGCGTCAACACCCGCAACAGTCAGGGCGTGATGTCGTCCACCGTTGACGTTCACGCCGGCGTCATGAACGACACGGGCACCGGCTGTGCCGGCCCGCGCCTCGGCGCGGCGACCGTCAGCTCGGTTGACGGCATCTGGTCGTTCCGCCAGCGCAACATTGCGACCATCCCGACGACGGTCTGCGCCGTCTCGCCGCTCGGCGGCGTCGCGCAGCGCGTCGTTGAGATCAGGGACTAACCAAGACCCGCGCGGCGGGCGGGGGGGCAAGCCGGCCCCCGCCCCCGCCGTCCCACGACGGGAAGGCCGCGGCCCTGAGCTTCAAGGCTCAGGGCCGCGGCCTTCCCGTTCGCGTTTCGCGCGCGTCGTTACTGCCCGGCGGCGGGGTAGACCATCGTGAGCGGGTCGGGGAGGGGGATGCGTTTGACGGGGCCGCCGGCGAGCTTGGCGAGCGAGTGCTGCGGGCGGTCGGGGTTGCCTTTGGCGATGTCGTCGAGGTTGCCGACGACGAGGACGACGAGCTTGTCCGGGTGGAGGTACTGCTGCGCGACGCGCTGCACGTCGTCGGCCGTGACGGCGCGGACGCGGTCGCGGTACTTGTCCCAGTAGTCGGCGGGCCGCTTCGTCAGCTCGTCGGCCGCGAACGTGCCGGCGATCTGGCCCGCGGTGGCGAAGAAGCGCGGGAAGATTTCGACGGCGTAGTTCTTCGCCGTCTCCAACTCCTCCGGCGTGACCTTCGTCGCGCGGATGCGGTTGATCTCCTCGACGACGATGTCGGCCGCCTGCGCCACCGTCTGGCTCTTCGACTGGAAGACGGCGCGGAAGTCTTCCGGGTAGTAGACGCCGAGGCCGTAGAAGGCCCCGGCCGAGTAGGCCAGCCCCTCGTCGGAGCGCACGCGCGAGGTGATGCGCGAGGTGAAGCCGCCGCCGCCGAGGATGTCGCTCATGATGTCGAGGGCGAAGGCGTCCGGGTTGTCGCGCGTCGAGCCGACGTGGCCGATGCTGACGCGGCCCTGATTCACGTCCGGCTTGTGGACGCCGTAGACGCCGGGCCGCGGCGTGTGCTTGGGGCTGGGCACCTCGGGCGCGGCCTCGCCGGCCGGCCAGCCCTTCATCGCCGCGTCGAGCTTCGCCAGCATCCGCTTCGTCTCGAAGTCGCCCGAGACGGCGAAGATGAAGTTGCCGGGGTGGAAATATTTCTTGTGGAAGGCGAGCAGGTCGGCGCGCGTCAGCGACTCGACCGAGGCCTTCGTCGCCTCCTTCGTCGAGAAGTGGTCGGGCCCCTGCATGAGCCGGCCCCACTCGCGCTCCTCGATGAGGTCGGTGCGGTCGTTGCGCCGCTCCATCTGCTGGACGAGCTGGCTGCGGGCGAGCTTCAGGCGGTCTTCCTGAAAGGCCGGGTTGCGGAGCATGTCGAAGTAGAGGGCGAGGCCGGCGTCCACGTCTTTCGCGAGGACGTTCAAGTTCGCGCCGCCCTGCGTGCCGCCGACCGAGCTGGTGAGCTGCGCGGCGAGGAAGTCGGCCGCCTCGTCGAACTGCTCGGCCGTCTTCGAGGTCGTGCCGCCGGCGCGCATCTGGCTGCCGGTGAGCGAGGCCAGACCCTCCTTGCCCGCGGGTTCGAGGTACGCGCCCGCGCGCACGAGCAGGGAGACGTTGACGAGCGGCAGGTCGTGATCCTCGACGGCGTAAACGACCACGCCGTTCGGCAGGACGTGGCGGTACTGCTCGCGCTTGGGCGGCGTGTAGACGAGCGGCTTGAACTTGAGCTGGTCGGGGCGCGCCGGGATTTGCGAGGCGGCCTGCGCGAGGAGCGAGGCCGGCGCGGAGACGAGCAGCGCCAGCGCGAGGAGCGAAGAGAGAGTCCGTCCCGTTTTCTTCATGGCTACTGCTGACCCCCTTCGAGCTGCCTGATGCGGTCTTCGAGCATCTTCTTCACCACCTGCAAGACCTTCTGCCTCTCGGGCGGCGCGGAGGCCGCCTGCTGCTCGACCTGCGCGAGCACGGCCTTGAGCTGTTCGGGCTTGGCCTGCGCGAGCATCGGCCTGAGCTGGTTGACCTGCGCCTTCTCCTCTTCGCTGAGGCCGGCGAGCGCCGGGTCTTCCGCGGCGGCGGCGGCCGCGCCCCCTTCGGCCCGCTTCGTGTAGTAGATGCCGACGGTGCGCGCCTCGGGCTTGAAATACTTGTCGGCGACGCGCTGGATGTCGGCCGGCGTGACGGCCTGTATGCGGGCCGGGTCGGTGTTGATGGTCGCCCACCCGCGGTTGCCGTCGCGGACGAGCAGTTGCACCATCAGGCCGAAGTTCGACTGCAACTGGCGGAAGGTGTTGGCGGCGAACTGGTTCTTGACCTTCTGCAACTCCTGCTCGGGCACGGGCTCTTTCTTCAGCCGTTCGAGCTCGGCGTAGAGCGCCTGCTCGACCTCCTCGGGCTTGCGGCCCGGCTTGGCGACGCCGCTCAGCTCGAAGTAGCCCTCGTACTTGAGGCTGCTCTGCCCGGCCGAGGCCGAGTTGGCGATCTCCTGCCGGAGCACGAGCGACTTGTAGAGGCGGCCCGTGCGGCCGTTGAGGAGGCTGGCGGCGACCGAGAGGGCGAAGGCGTCCGGGTGGCCGTCGGCGACCGTGTGGTAGCGGACGCGGGCCTGCGGCACGGTCTCGGCGGAGGCGTGCATGCGCGTCTCGGCGAGCTGCGGCATCTCGCGCGTGCGCACCGGCTCCGGCTCGCGCGGCCCGCGCTTGAGGCGGCCGAAGTAACGCCGGGCGAGTTCGACCGCCTGCGCCGGCTCGAAGTCGCCGACGAGGCAGGCCGTCAGGTTGTTGGGCGCGTAGTTGACGGCGAAGTATTCGAGCGCCTCCTCGCGCGTGATGCCTTCGAGGTCGGAGGGCCACCCCACCACCGGCCAGCCGTAGGGCGAGGACTGCCAGAACATGGCCTCGAACAGCTCGTTAAATTTTCCGGTGGGCGTGGACTCGGTGCGCAGGCGGCGCTCCTCGTGCACCACGTCGCGCTCGGCGTAGAACTCGCGGAAGACGGGGTTGGCGAGGCGGTCCGACTCCATCCAGAACCACAGCTCAAGCTTGTTGGCCGGGACGTTGATGAAGTAGACGGTGAAGTCGTAGGAGGTGCCCGCGTTCATCCCCGACGCGCCGGCCGCCGTGTAGATGCGGTCGAACTCGTCCTTGACCATCAAATCCTTCTCGCGCTTGGTCAGCTCCTCGAACTTGGCGAGGAGCTGGCTGTGGCGGCCGGAGCGGGCCTTCGGGTCTCTGGGGTCGGAGATTTCGCCGAGCGTGGCGCGGCGGATGAGGCTCTGCTCCTCGCGGCGCAGCTCGGCCCGGACGGTGTCCATCTCTTCGAGCAGCTTGAGGTTGTCGGCGATGTTGCGCGTGCCGACGGCGTGCGTGCCCTTGAACATCATGTGCTCGAAGAGGTGGGAGAGGCCGGTGATGCCGGGCCGCTCGTTGACGGAGCCGACGCGGGCGATCCAGCCGGCGGCGATGTTCGGGTCGCCCTTGCGCGGCACCATCAGCAGGCGCATCCCGTTGTCTAAAGTGACCTCCTGCACCGGCACGTTCTGCGCCAGCGCGGCCGGCGCGCACAGCGCGAGCGCGAGGAGGCCCAGCAGGGTTCTTTTCATGTCCTTCAACCTCGGTTCTGAACAGGGTGGGCCGGGAGGCCCGGTTTGAGAAATCAGATGATAATACCGGCCGCCGACGTTGCGCGAGCGAGCGCCGGTTTAAAAACAACTCGCCGCCTGACGCCCCGACCCGCCCCCTCACCTGATGAGGTAGAAGGCGGTCTGCCGCGGGCGGAACCACTTGAAGCCGTCGGCGGTGAGGTAGGCGTCGTCCTCCTGCATGATCGTCACCTTCTGGCCGCCCCACTCGGGGACGGGCGTGCTGGTGTTGAGTTCGATGGAGGTGTAGGAGCCTTCGCGCAGGAGTTGGCGGTCGGGGCCGGGCAGCGACGCCGAGCGGAAGTCTATCGCCGCGCCGAGGGCGTGGCCCTGCGTGCCGACCGAGTGCGAGTAGATCATGGCCTCCAGCCCCGCGCGCTTCATGTCGGCCATCGTCGCCTCGTAGACCTCGGCCCCGCTGCGGCCCGGACGGGCGTGGCTGAGGAGCGAGTCCTGGAGGCGGTTCGTGTTCGCCAGCGCGCGCTTCAGCCCCGCGGGCGCGTCGCGCTCGCCGGGCAGGAGGACGTAGGCGTGCTTCTGCCAGTCGGTGCTCAGCCCCATGTAGTCGAGGCCGAAGTCGACGTGCAGCACGTCGCCGCGCTCGATGACCAGAGACTCCTCGGCGACGCTCAGGAACTGCTGCGTCCGCCCGGGGTCGCGGCTCCGGCGCTGCACGCGCAGGTCGGGCTGGAACCAGACGGTGAGGCCGAGCGCGTTGACCCGCTGGAGCAGCCAGAAGCGCACGTCCCCGACGGTCGTGCGGCCCGGCGTGATGACCTCGTTCGAGAAGGCGCGCCGCGTCAAAAGGTCTGTCACGGCGACGGCCGCGCGGTAGTGCTCGAGCTCCTCGGGCAGCCGCGTGTCCATGTACTCGATGACGAGCGGCTCGGCCGGGACGAACCGGCGCGCGTACTTTTCGCCGAGCGTCTCGGAGAGGAAGCGGTGCGCGTCGTGCGTCAGCCCGCCGGTCGCGCCGCGCGTGCCGCCGGTGTTGAGCGCGATGGTCGCCGGGTCGCGCTCCTCGACCAGCCGGCGCAGCGCGGCCGCCGTCTCGCGCCCCGGCGGGTTCAGGACTTCGAAGAAGCGTTTGAGGCGCTCTTCCGGGTAGCGGACGAGGGCGAGGCGTTCGAGCCGGTCGGCGCCGCGGTCGGCGAAGACGAAGAAGTCGCGCCGGCCGACGTAAGGGATGGGCGGGGCGACGTGCGCGACCACGGGGTCGGGGTGGAACTCTTCGGTGACGACGATCCACATCGAGACCTTGTGGCGGCGCATCATCGGCAGGAGCATCGTGTCGAGCCGCGTCTTCAGCCAGCGCTCGCGCTCGGCCTGCTGCTCGCGCAGGGTGAG
>DATMVI010000399.1:0-5722 GCA_035563275.1 Pyrinomonadaceae bacterium | reverse complement strand
GCCTGAACGCGTGGCTCCAGAACTTCCGCCGCGTCGCCACGCGCTTCGACTACTACGCTGAGAACTACCTCGGCTTCGTGCATCTCGGCTGCATCAAGATTCTGCTGAGGTGCTATTTATGAGACCGCTTCTAGTCAGTAGTCAGTAGTCAGTAGAAAGACCTTCGGCTCCGAAGGGTTCGAGTGTTAGCGTCAGCGGCCGTCGCGCGGAGCGCTACTGACTACTGACTACTGTCTACTGTCTACTTTTTTTGCAAGTCCCTCCGGGCCGTCGCGTTCCTCCCACATCAAGCGACGACCTCGCGCCAGTTTTCGCGGCAGCCCCGGCCGTCCTGACAGAAAGGATTGCGGACATGAGAAACTTTTTCATCAGAATCGCCAGCGCGTTTTTGACCTTCGCCGTCGGCGTCGGCGCGGTGGCCGCCCTCGCGACGGCCGCGCGCAAGGGGCCGCCCCGCCGCCGGCCGGCCGCGCACGCCGACCCGCGCCAGAAGACCCTTGAGATGGTCTTCGTCCTCGACACCACCGGCTCGATGGGCGGGCTGATCGAGGGCGCGAAGCAGCGCATCTGGGGCGTCGTCAACGAGGTCATGCAGTCGCCCTCGCGCCCCGACGTACGCGTCGGCCTCGTCGCCTACCGCGACAACGGCGACCAGTACGTGACGCAAATCCTCCCGCTCACCAACGACCTCGACCGCGTCTACACGACGCTCATGGACTTCCGCGCCGGGGGCGGCGGCGACTGGCAGGAGAACGTGCGGCGCGCCCTCGCCGACGGCGTGCGCGAGTCGGGCTGGTCGCGCCCCTCGCCCAACGTCGCGCAGATCATCTTCCTCGTCGGCGACGCCCCGCCCCACGCCTACCGCAACGAGCCCGACACCATCGCCACCACCGCCGAGGCCGTCGGCCGCGGCATGACCGTCAACACCATCCAGTGCGGCTCGGCCGCCGACACGCGCCGCGAGTGGGAGCAGATCGCGCGCCGCGGCGAGGGCCAGTTCTTCGCCATCGCGCAGGACGGCGGCGTGCAGACGGTCGCCACGCCTTACGACGCGCGCCTCTCCGAGCTCGCCTCCCGCCTCGGCTCGACCTACATGGCCTACGGCGGCGGGGCCGGCCCCGCCGGCGCGCGCTTCCGCGCCGACGCGGACGCCCGGCAGGCCGACGCCGAGCGGAAGGTGGCCGCCGAAGCGCCCGCCACCGCCACGGCCGACCGCGCCGCCAACAAGGCTCTCAACCGCGACGCCTACGTCGGCGACCTGCTCCAGTCCATCGAGAACGAGTCGGTGAAGCTCGACGACGTGCGGGCGGAAGACCTCCCCGACCAGCTCCAGAAGCTCCCGACGGCCGAGCGCCGGAAGGAGGTCGAGCGCCGCCTCGCCGAGCGCAAGCAACTCCGCGAAGAGATCGTCACGCTCTCCCGCCAGCGCGACGAGTTCATCAATGCCGAGCGCCGCAAGGCCGGCGGCAACAAGGTCGGCTTCGACGCGGCCGTCGCCGCCGCCCTCAAAGAGCAGATGGCGAAGAAGGGCATCAGGTAAGGCAGGCAGGCCGCCCCACTCTCCCGGGGCGGCCCGCGGCCGGGTGCGTTGACAGGGCCGCGCGCGGCGCGGGGTGGCCGCCGAACCGCTCTAGGAGGGCAGGGCGGCGATGAACTGCACGGCGAGGATGAGGACGAGGGCGGCGAGGCCGCGGCTCAGTTCCGACGAAGGGGACGCCTTGAGGACGAAGCGCTGCGCGAGGTAGCAGGCCGCAAGGATGATCGCGACGACCACCCACGGCGTCGCCAGAGCCTCGGCGGCCCCCGCGCCGTAGCGGGGCGCGACGAGGAAGGCGCGGACGGACACCAGCACGAGCGCGAGGCCGACGCCGAAGGCGAGGTACAGCCCCAGCGCCGTCAGTTCATACGCGAAGGCGGCGCGCCCCCCCGCGGGGGCCGCGCCCGCCCGCGCCGGCGCGCCGGTTCGAGTTCTCGACATCCCGCGCCTCACCCCCAAAACCGCCGACCGCAACCCGAGACGAACGCCAATCAGGCCGAAACCCCTTGAGCGTAGCCGAAGCTCGCGGCCGCGACAAGCCCTCGCTTCCGGGGCGCGCGGCCGGCCCGCCCGGGCCGAAGCATAATCACGGAACTTCGCGGCGGCGAGCGTCGTTTGACGCACTCTATGCTTCTATATAATATATTGCTATGTCATATATAGGCTCACGCATGCTCGACCGCGAGCTGAAGAAGGGCAGCGCCGAGCTGATGATCCTCTCGCTCGTCGAAGACCAGCCGCGCCACGGCTACGACATCGGCAGCCTCATCGAACAGCGCTCGCGGGGCGTGCTCCGCTTCAACGTCGCCTCGCTCTACCCGCTGCTCTACCGGCTGGAGCGGCGCGGGTGGATTCAGGGGCGCTGGGTGGAGAAGGCCGGGCAGCGCCGGCGGCGCTACTACCGGCTGACGCCCGAGGGCAAGAAGGTTCTGGCCGCGCAGCGCAGCAGTTGGCGGGAGTTCGTCGAGGCGGTCAACCGCGTCACGGGTGTGGAACATGCCTGACTGGAGTGAAGAGATCAGGAGTCGTCTCGCGCGGCTCAGGCTCGCGCCGACGCGCGAGGCCGAGATCGTCGAGGAGCTGGCCCAGCACCTCGAAGACCTCTACGAGCAGTCGCTGCGCGGCGGGGCCGCGCCCGCGGAGGCGCGCCGCGCCGTGCTGCAAGAGTTAACCGAGAGCGACCTGCTGGCGCAGGAGTTGCGCCGGGTCGAGCGCCCCGCGCGGCCCGAGCCGGTCGCGCCGGGTTCGCGAAGGAGAACGAGTATGATGGGAGACCTGTCGCAGGACTTGCGCTACGGCCTGCGTGTGCTGGTGAAGAACCCCGGCTTCACGGCCGTGGCCGTCGTCGCCCTCGCGCTCGGCATCGGCGCCAACAGCGCCATCTTCAGCGTCGTCAACGCCGTCCTGCTCCGCCCCCTGCCCTACAAAGACCCCGGCCGCCTCGTGATGGTCTGGGAGGACAACACCTCGAAGGGCTACCCGCGCGACACGCCCGCGCCGGCCAACTTCGTGGACTGGCGCGACCAGAGTCAGGTCTTCGAGGGCGTGGCCGCGCTCGCGCACGAGAGCTTCAACCTGACGGGCGCGGGCGAGCCGGAGCGCCTCGACGGCCGCCGCGTCTCGGCCGGCCTCTTCCCGATGCTCGGCGTCGAGCCGCAACTGGGCCGCGCCTTCACGCCCGAGGAAGACCAGCCGGGCGGGGCGCGCGCCGTCGTCCTCAGCCACGGCCTCTGGCAGCGCCGCTTCGGCTCCGACCCGAAGGTCATCGGCACGGCGCTCACCTTGAACGGCACGAGCCACACGGTCGTCGGCGTCATGCCGCAGGGCTTCGAGATTCCGGGCCACACGGGCCGGGCCGACGAGCTGATCGTGCCCATCGCCTTCACCCAGCAGGAGGCGGCCAGCCGCAGCCGCCACTTCCTGATGGTGCTGGCGCGGCTCAAACCCGGCGTCACGCTGGAACAGGCGCAGGCCGAGATGAACACCATCGCCGCGCGGCTGCAACAGCAGTACCCGAACACCAACACGGGGGTGGGGGCGGCCGTCGTCTCGCTGCATGAGCAGATGGTGGGCGACATCCGGCCGGCGCTGCTCGTGCTCTTGGGCGCGGTCGGCTTCGTGCTGCTCGTCGCGTGCGCCAACGTGGCGAACCTGCTGCTGGCGCGGGCCGCGGCGCGGCAGAAGGAGATCGCCCTGCGCGTCGCGCTCGGCGCGAGCCGCGCGCGCCTGATCCGGCAATTTTTGACGGAGAGCATCCTGCTGGCCGCGCTCGGCGGCGTCGTGGGGCTCCTGCTGTCGGTGTGGGGCGTGAACCTTTTGAAGGCTTTCATCCCCGAAGGCATCTCGCAGGCGAAGGCCATCGCGATCGACGCGAAGGTGCTCGGCTTCACCCTCCTGATCTCGCTCCTCACGGGGCTCATCTTCGGGCTGGCCCCGGCCACGCAGGCGTCGAGCTTCAACCTCAACGAGACTTTGAAGGAGGGCGGCCGCGACTCCGCGACGGGCGGCCGCGGCAACCGCATCCGCAGCCTTCTGGTCGTCGCCGAGGTCGCCGTCTCGCTCGTGCTGCTCATCGGCGCGGGGCTCCTCATTAACAGCTTCCTCCGCCTGCGCAGCGTAGACCCCGGCTTCCGCGCCGACAACCTCCTGACGATGCGCGTCGTGCTCCCCGACCTCAAGTACCCCGATCAGGCGCGGCGCTCGGCCTTCTACGCCGAGGTGGTGCGGCGCGTCGGGGCCCTGCCGGGCGTGCAGTCGGCGGCCGTCACCAACTGGATACCCTTAGTCCGGCAGGGCGACTCGATGGGCATCAGCGTCGAGGGGCAGCCCGACCCCGGCCCCGGCCAGAACCCGAGCGTGGTGACGCGGGTCGTGAGCCCCGACTACTTCCGCACGATGGGCATGCGGCTGACGCAGGGGCGCGGGTTCGGCGAGCAGGACAAGCCGGACGCGCCGCCTGTGGTCATCGTCAGCGAGGCGATGGCGCGCCGCTTCTGGCCCAACCAAGACCCCCTCGGCAAGCGCATCAAGTCGGGCAGCCTCAGCGCGCCGACGCCGTGGGTGGAGGTCGTCGGCGTGGTCAACGACGTGCGGCAGTTCGAGCTGAACGCGGAGCCGAGGCCGCAGATGTACGTCCCCTACGAGCAGCCGGTCTTCTTCCGGCCGAGCAACCTCGTCGTGAGGACGGAGGTCGAGCCGGGCAGTCTGGCGGCGACGGTGCGGCAGACGGTCTGGGAGGTGGACAAAGACCAGCCCGTCTCGAACATCAGCACGATGGAGGAAGTGCTCTCCGACTCCATCGCGCGCCAGCGCTTCAGCATGCTCCTGCTCGCCGTCTTCGCGGGCGTGGCGCTCCTGCTGGCCGCCGTCGGCATCTACGGCGTGATGAGCTACACGGTGGCGCAGCGCACCCACGAGATCGGCATCCGCATGGCGCTCGGCGCGCAGAAGCGCGACGTGCTGAAGCTGGCCGTCGGGCAGGGGCTGAAGCTCGTGCTCGTCGGCGTCGTCATCGGCCTCGTCGCGTCGCTCGCGCTGACGCGCGTCATGTCGAGCCTGCTCTTCGGCGTCTCCGCCACCGACCCGGCGACCCTCGTCGTCATCTCGCTGGTGCTCATCGGCGTCGCCCTCCTCGCCAGCTACATCCCCGCGCGCCGAGCCGCCAAAGTCGACCCCATGATCGCCCTCCGGTACCAGTAAGCCGCCCGCGGGGCGCGGCGGGCGGGCCTCGCCCCTGCCCTGAGCAATCCGCCGCCCTTTTTCCGCAAGATATGACAAGACGCGCGCGGCCGTCTCCGTTATGCTCGTCGCATCATCCGGAGAAGGAGACAAACGACCGTGTCAGCAGAGAACAAGGGCGTGGAGATCGCGCCGGCGAAGGGTAAGCTCGGGGTGCTGCTCGTGGGCCTTGGGGCGGTGAGCACGACCTTCATCGCGGGCGTCGAGGCCATCAAGAAGGGCTTGGCCGAGCCCGTCGGGAGCCTCACGCAGATGGGCACCATCCGCCTCGGCAAGCGCACCGAGAACCGCTCGCCGCTCATTAAAGACTTCGTCCCGCTCGCCTCGCTCGAAGACATCGTCTTCGGCGCGTGGGACATCTTCCCCGACTCGGCCTACGAGGCGGCGCTGACGGCCGGCGTGCTCGAAAAGGATTTGCTCGCGCAGCTCAAAGGGCCGCTCCAGAAG
>DATMVI010000398.1:0-8089 GCA_035563275.1 Pyrinomonadaceae bacterium | reverse complement strand
AGGCGGTGGATGCCGGCGACGCCCGCGTCCCAGACGCGCTCGACGCGGTTGCCCATCGCCTCGGCCGTCAGCGCCGCCTCCTCGGCCACGGGGATGTCGCTCGTCCCGGCCGTGACGACGAGGATCGTCCCGGCGCCGCGCTCGGTGCGGTCGCGCCAGACGCGTATGAGGCGGGCCGACTCGTGCCACTCGGCCTCGCCGCAGACGTTGCGCGCCTCGCCGAAGGTGTCCGCGTCGGTGCGCGTGACGAGGACGTTGGGCGCGCGCGCCGTCAGGCGCTCGAAGATGTCCACGACCTGCCGGCGGGTCTTGCCCGCGCCGAAGACGACCTCGGGGAAGCCCTGCCGCGCGGCGCGCGCGTGATCCACGCGCGTGTGGCCGATGTCCTCGAAGTGCAGCTCGCCGATGCGCCGCGCCGCCTCCGCCTCGTCCAGCTCGCCGCCCTTGAAAGCGCGCAGAAGCCTTTCCAGTTCCCTTGAGTCCATCGCGTCCTTCGGACAGTTAACGGGTTGTCGGTCTCGGGTTTCGAGTTAAAGACGAGTTGCTTTTAACCCGAAACCCGGAACCGGCGACTCGAAACTTAAAAAGTTGAGCGGGCAATTCTAGCATTCGCGCGCCGCGCGCCCGAAACGCGGCCCGCTTGCCCGCGGCGGCCACGAACCGTAAGATGCTCGAAAAGGCGTCGGGCGCCGGTAAAGGCAGACCCGGCGCCCGGCGCCCGCTCTATGGAACTGACCGTCGCCATCACCGGAGCTTCAGGCACGATCTACGCGCACCGCGCGCTGACGCACATGGCGGCGAGCGGCGCGGTCGAGCGCATCAACCTCATCACGTCTTCGACGGCCTTGGTCGTGGCCCGCGTCGAGATGGGGGCGAAGCTCGCCGAAGGCGACGCGCGCGCGGTCAACGAGTGGGTGGGGCTGCCGGCCGACTCGAAGCTCATCCGCTGGCACCGGCTCGACAATCTGGCCGCGCCGCCCGCCTCGGGCTCGCACCCGCAGGCCGGGATGGTCGTCGTGCCGTGCTCGATGGGCACGCTCGGGGCCGTCGCCTCGGGCGCGGGGACGAACCTGATTCACCGCGCGGCCGACGTGACTCTGAAGGAGGGCCGCCGCCTCGTGCTCGTCGTGCGCGAGACGCCTTACAACGCGATCCACCTTGAGAACATGCTGCGCCTCGACCGCGCCGGCGCGCGCGTGCTGCCGGCCAGCCCCGGCTTCTACCACCGCCCGCGCTCCATCGAACAGCTCGTTGACCACCTCGTCTTCCGCGTCCTCGACCAGTTCGGCATCCCGCACCCCACGGGCACGCAGTGGAAGGGGGAGGCGGGAGAGACGCCGAATGCGGAATGATGAATTAACGGCGGCCCGCTTTTAATTCACCACTCATCGTTGCGCGCTCACCATTAACACTTATGGAGTGGCACAAAGGCGAATACGAGATCAGTAACGACCACGGGCGGCTCGACCTCGGACTGATTCACCGCTTCATCAGCGAGGACAGCTACTGGGGGCGCGGGCGCGACATCGAGGTGGTGCGCCGCTCGGTGGAGAACTCGCTGCCGTTCGGCGTCTACCGCGGCGCGGAGATGGTCGGGTTCGGGCGCGTCGTCACCGACTACGCGACGTTCGCGTGGGTGGCCGACGTTTTCGTCGTCGAAGCCCACCGCGGGCGCGGGCTGTCGAAGTGGATGATGGAGGCCATGCTCGCGCACCCGCGCTTGCAGGGCTTCCGCCGCTGGGCCTTAGCGACGAAGGACGCGCACGGCCTCTACCGCCAGTTCGGCTTCGGCGAGCTGAAGCGGCCCGAGCGCTGGATGGAGCGCTTCGACCCCGGCATGGGCGAGTCGCCCGACTACTGGAATGATTGAAGAAGTAGCCAGTAGCCAGTAGTCAGTAGGAAGACAATCGCTAACGAACCTTTCGCGCGTCGGCGTCGGCCGTCTCGGCGCGGGGCGCTACTGACCGCCGTCCGCTTCACTTTTCGCAGAGTGCGACGGCGCGCGCGGCGGCGTGGCGTTTTGCCAGAGTCCGGGCGGGGTTCGGGGCGTTTTCGCCCGCCGCGGAGTTGGCCTGAATTTTGCCTTTTACGAGTCCGAGATGGTGACCGCAGTCCGCAACATCCGCACGACGCTCGAAATGATTAAGATCGAGCACACGCTCTTCGCGCTGCCCTTCGCGCTGCTGGGGGCGGCGCTGGCGGCCGGCGGGCTGCCTTCCCTCTGGCAACTGCTCTGGATCACGGCCGCGATGGTCGGCGCGCGCTCGGCCGCGATGGCCTTCAACCGCATCGCCGACCGCGAGTTCGACGCGGCCAACCCGCGCACGCGCTCGCGCGCCATCCCGGCGGGCCTCCTGTCGCTCCCGTTCGCGTGGGGCTTCACGGCCGCCGCGGCGGCCCTCTTCTTTCTCGCGGCCGCGATGCTCAACCCGCTCGCGCTCGCGCTCGCGCCCGTCGCGCTCGCCTCCGTCCTGCTCTACTCCTACACGAAGCGCTTCACCGCGCTCTCGCACCTCGCCCTCGGCTGGTGCCTGTCGATCGCCCCGACGGGCGCGTGGGTCGCCGTGCGCGGGGCGATAGACAGCCCCGTGCCGCTGCTGCTCTCGCTCGTGGTGCTCCTGTGGACGGCCGGCTTCGACGTGCTCTACGCCTGTCAGGACTGCGACTTCGACCGGCGCGCGGGCCTGCGCTCGATACCCGCGCGCCTCGGCATCTCGCGCGCGCTGTGGGCCTCGCGGCTGCTGCACGCGGGGGCGTTCGCGGCGCTCGCCGGGTTATACTTCCTGACGGGCCTCGGCGCGCCGGCGCTCGCCGGGGTGCTCCTGACGGGGGCGCTCCTCGTCTACCAGCACTCGCTCGTGCGCGCCGACGACCTGTCGCGCCTCGACGCGGCCTTCTTCACCACCAACGCCTTCGTCAGCGTCATCCTGCTGGCGACCTTCGGCGGGGCGGTGTTCATCTAGCCCGGAGTCGCGGGTGCAAAGTCCCGAGTTGAAGACAGGCTCTCGGCTTCGGACTTCGGACCTGAAACTTCGGGCCTGAAACTTCGGACTTATGAGATTTTCACACGACCCGAGACTCAACGAACTCGCCGCGAAGGTCGAGGCGGGCGGGCGGCTCAGTTTCGACGACGGCCTGACGCTGTTCGCGACCGAGGACGTGCCGGCGCTCGGCCGGCTGGCCGACCACGCGCGCCGCCGGCTCCACGGGCGCACGACTTACTACAACGTCAACCGCCACTTCAACCCGACCAACGTCTGCTACGCCGACTGCAAGTTCTGCGGCTTCTTCCGCACGCCGCGCCAGCCCGACGCCTACACGCACAACATCGAGGACTCTTTGCGCCTCGCCAGCGAGGCCGTCCGCGAGGGCGCCACCGAGCTGCACATCGTCGGCGGCCTCAACACCAAGCTGCCTTTCAGCTACTTCACAGACCTGCTCTCCGCGCTCAAGGCCCGCCACCCGCGGCTCCACCTGAAGGCTTGGACGATGGTCGAGCTCGACCACTTCGCGCGCTTCTACAAGATGTCGGACGAGGAGGTCATCGGGCGGCTGAAGGCGGCCGGGATGGACTCGTGCCCCGGCGGCGGCGCCGAGATTTTCGCCGAGCCGACCCGCTCCGCGATCTGCGCGCACAAGACCGACGCGCAGCGCTGGCTCGACCTCTCGGGCAAGGTTCACGCGGCGGGCCTCAAGACCAACGCGACGATGCTCTACGGCCACGTCGAATCGCTCGCGGACCGGGTTGACCACCTCGTCCGGCTGCGCGAGCAGCAGGACAAGTCCGGCGGCTTCCAGTGCTTCATCCCGCTCGCCTTCTACCCGCCGGGCACGAAGCTCGCGCACCTGCCCGGCCCCTCCGGCGTCGACAGCCTGAAGACGATGGCCGTCTCGCGCCTCATGCTCGACAACTTCCCGCACGTCAAAGCCTACTGGGTGATGCTGGGGAAGCGGCTCGCGCAGGTCGCCCTGCACTACGGCGCGAACGACCTCGACGGCACCATCACTGAGGGCGGCGAGCTGACCGCGAGCTACTCGGTCGAGGCCGGGGGCGAGGTGAAGATGTCGAAGCAGGAGATCGTCTCGCTCATCGAGGGGGCCGGTTTCGAGGCCGTCGAGCGCGACACGCTCTACCGCCCCGTCGAGCGCGAGGAGGTCGCCGTCTGAAGCGGTTTCCGGCCGCGCGTGCTAAACTGACGAACGCCCACCTGATGACTCTCGATAAAGGAGACGCCGATGACCAACGAAGAGATTCAGAGGGTGATGGAGTTCGTCGTCAAGCAGCAGGAGAGCTTCGCCGACAACATGGCGAAGTCCGAGGAGCGCACCGCCAACCTCGAACGCGCCTTCGTCGGCCTCTTCAACCTCGTGACCGACATCGGCAAGGCGCAGAAGGCGCTGACCGAGCGGGTGGCCGAGTTGGCCGAGGCGCAGGCCCACACTGA
Organism: Pyrinomonadaceae bacterium; assembly: GCA_035563275.1. Classification (GTDB taxonomy): domain Bacteria; phylum Acidobacteriota; class Blastocatellia; order Pyrinomonadales; family Pyrinomonadaceae; genus QHXN01. The sequence goes on along the minus strand of DATMVI010000398.1, from coordinate 3,644 downwards.
CCGGCGCGTCAACGCGCTCATAGACATCATCGAAGACCAGAGACGCGACGGGAGATCGCAGGCTTAAGCATTATGACGACCGCCACCGGGACGCGCACCATCAGCGTCGCCCACTCGCCGGACTCGGACGACGCCTTCATGTTCTACGGGCTGGCGACGGGCAAGATCGACACGGGCGAGTTGCGCTTCGAGCACGTGCTCGAAGACATCCAGACCCTCAACGAGAAGGCCACGCGCGGCGTCTACGACGTGACGGCCGTCAGCTTCCACGCCTACGCCTACATCGCCGACAAGTACGCGCTGCTGCCGCACGGGGCCAGCATCGGCGAGGGCTACGGCCCCATCGTCGTCGCGCGCGAGCCGCACCGCGTCGAAGACCTCGCGCGCCTGAAGGTGGCCGTCCCCGGCGAGCTGACGAGCGCCTTCCTCGCCCTCAAAATCCTCTGCCCCGACTTCGCCCACGTGGTCGTGCCGTTCGACCAGATCATCGACGCCGTCGTGGCCGGCCGCGCCGACGCCGGCCTGCTCATCCACGAGGGCCAACTCTTCTACCAGCGGCACGGGCTGCGCAAGGTCGTAGACCTCGGCGAGTGGTGGAAGGGGCGGACAGACCTGCCGCTGCCGATGGGCGGCAACGCCGTCCGCCGCGACCTCGGCGCCGAGACCATCGCCCGCGTCTCGCGCCACCTCCACGAGTCGATCCGCTACTCGCTCGACCACCGGCGGGACGCGCTCGGCTACGCGATGCAGTTCGCGCGCGACATGGACGAGGGCCTCGCCGACCGCTTCGTCGGGATGTGGGTCAACCAGCTCACGCTCGACTACACCGAGCGCGGCCGCCGCGCCGTCCAGCGCCTCCTCGACGAGGGGGCCGAGCGCGGCGTCATCCCGCGCCGCGTCGTGGCCGACTTCGTCGGCTAAAAGTTTCGAGTCTGAAGCTCCGGGTCTCGGGCGCGTTTTCGCGCCCGGAACCCGAACCCGCAACTCGGGACTCGTTTCGCGCATCAGAACGAACTGCCCGGCGCCCGACGCGCCGCCGCTCCCTCGTCCGCCGGGCGGCATCCGCTAAACTCTTACGCCTCGAAAAACCTATGAAAAGAGCCTTCGTCTTCTCAGCCCTCGCGGCCGCGCTCGTCGGACTCGCCGCCTCCGGGGCCGCCGCGCAGCAGCAGACCGCCGCGGGCGCCGCCCCCGCCCTCGTCAACCGCTCGGGCGCGCCGGCCGACGTGGACAGGATCATTCGCGACTTCACGGCCCGCGAGGCCGAGTTCCGCCGGGCGCTCTCCGAGTACGCCTTCAAGCGCGACGCCGTCGTCCAGAGCATCGCCTTCGGCGGGCAAATCTCGGGCGAGTACCACCGCGTCTCGCGCTTCCTCATCGACGAGCAGGGCAACCGCATGGAGAAGATCATCTTCTTCCCCATCCCGACGCTCTCCGCCATCACCCTCTCGCCCGAAGACCTCGAAGGCTTCGGCGGCATCAACGCCTTCGCCCTCGAAGCCTCGAAGCTGGGCGAGTACGACCTCGCCTACGTCGGCAAGGAGCGCGTTGACGAGATCGACACCCACGTCTTCGACGTGACGCCGAAGCTGCTCTCCGACCAGCGCCGCCTGAAGGAGCTGAAGAAGGCGAAGAAGGTCGGCACGCACTTCCAGGGGCGCATCTGGGTGGACGACCGCGACCACCAGATCGTCAAGGCGCGCGGCAAGCAGGTGCCGGAGTTCGACCAGCGCTTCCCCGTCTTCGAGACCTACCGCGAGCAGATCGACGGCAAGTACTGGTTCCCGACCTACGTCTACGCCGACGACGAGCTGGTCTTCAAGAACGGCAGCACCGTCCGCATGCGCATGCGCATCAAGTTCGAGGAGTACGAGCACCTGCGCGGCAGGGTGCGCGTCATCGAGGAGGGCCAGCCCGGCGAGGAGAAGAAGCCCGAGCCGAAGCCCGCCAAGCCTTAACGGCGGGGGCCGGGGGCCGGTTTAAAAGAGAAGGGCCGGGGCCTTGTTAGAGACCGTCTAACAAGGCCCCGGCCCTTCTCTCTCCGCCAACGTCCGGCAGCCGGCGTCTAGCCTCTGCCCCTCCGGCGCGTGGCGGCCTGCGCGGCGAGCGGGTAGCTCGGCTCGATGTCGACGGGCACGTCCCTGAGGCGTTCGAGGGCGCGCTGCATGGGCGGGCGGATGACGCCGTACTTGTCGAGCAGCGCCTTGGCCTTCTCGTAGGAGCCTTCGGCCTGAATCGTGAGAATCTCGCCGGTCAGCTTCCGCACGGCCTCTTTGACGCGGGCCGGCACGACGCGGAACGTGCCCGCGCGCTCGTCGAAGCTGATCGCCCCCTCGTCCGTGAGGTAGTTGAACTGGACGGCGACGCCGCGCCCGTGCGCCTCCCTGATGCCGAAGCGCACGGAGCGGAAGATGCTGGCGAGGAAGGTGGTGTAGACGGTCTGCTCCATCCTCCTGTCGAGCGTGCCCTTGTCCATCAGATACTGCAAGGCCCAGAGGCCGGTGATGTCGGCCTTCGCCTCCTCGATCGTCCCGTAGGTCTCCTTCAGCTCGCCGCGCACGGTCGTCTCGCGGCCGCCGACGCTGATGGTCTGCGGGCCGAGCCCGTGCAGAAGCTCGTGCATGAGGATGTGGGTGAAGAAGGCGTCGAAGGAGAGGCGCGCGCGGTCGGCCGGCGCGAGCACGACGCGCGAGATGGGGACGAGCGTCTTGCCGAACTTGGCCTCCTGCACGTTCTTGAGCATGACGCGCTTCGACCCCTTCTCGCGCACCACCCGCTCGTCGTTCGGGAGGTTGAAGGCCGCCGTCTGCACGCCCGAGTTGCCCTCGCCCGAGGCGAAGACGACGTTGACGACGCGGATGGGCGCGGCCGCGCCCAGCTTCGGGTTGCGGTGGCGCGCCTCGATCGGCAGGTTGTCTTCCAGCTCCTGAAGGTAGCCGCCGAAGCGCGCGAGCTTCTGCGACTCGGCGTCGTCGCGCAGGGTGACGTAAGCCTCGAAGGCGGCCTTGTAGCCGAACAGCCCGTCGGAGTAAGTCTCGTAGGGGCCGATGGTCACGTCGATGGGCGCGTCGAGCGCCATCCACGCCAAGTCCGACTCGTAGTAGTCGTTAGAGAGCAGCGCGGCGGCGCGCTTGGTCAGAAAGTCTTTGAGGGTCGCGTTGGCGGTCGCGGCGGCGGCCTCGCGCAGGAGCCGCGCGGCCGGCTCAAGGAACTCGCGGTACTCCTCGCTGTAGGGCACGGCGCGCAGCCTGCCCGAGGCGTCGCGGCGGATGGCGTAGAAGAAGCCGGTGGCCTTCCGGCGCTCGTCCTCGGGGAGCGTCTCGGCCCAGCGCTCGAACTCCTCCTTCGTCATGTCGTCGGGGTAGTGCGCGGCCTGCGGCGGCTTCTCCTCGGGGACGCCTTCGAGGAAAGCCTTGTTCTCGTCGAGCTGCGACCACGGGCCGTCGTTGATGAGGAAGTAGTGGAGGCGCGCGCGGCCCAGCGCGCTGCGGTCGGCCTCAAGCTTCCTTTTGAGCGCGGGGTTGCCGCTCCAGACCTGCCGGAGGAAGAGCGGGTCGAAGAGGCGCGCGGCCTCGATGACCTTCGCCAGCGCGCGGCGGTCGCCGGGCGACAGGCGCGCCGTCGAGGCCGTCACGACGGTCGGG
>DATMVI010000397.1:0-21125 GCA_035563275.1 Pyrinomonadaceae bacterium | reverse complement strand
CGGCGCGTCATCCCATACGGCGGCGTAAACTCTCACGCGCGCCCGGCAAACTCCCACCCGCAAGCCTCCAACTCACGCACGCGCCGCACGAATCGAGACAGTGCGCGCGTCAATCGCCATATGCACGCGTGAACCCGCGCGGTGCGGGCGAAAATCGAGAGCCGCACGCGTACAGCCGAGGCCGGTGCGGCGTGCAGCGTGCCGGTGCGGGCGAAACCGGGGCGGTGCGGGGAAAAGCGAGCCGGTGCGGGCGTAGAGTCGAGCCGGTGCGGGCGTGAATCGGCGCCGGTGCGTGCGAAATCGCCGCCGGTGCGCGCCGGAGCCTGCCGGTGCGCGCAGAACCGCCGCCGGTGCGGGAAAATTCGCGCCGGTGCGTGTGAGAGCGTGCCGGTGCGTGCGCAATCCCCGCCGGTGCGCGTGAAAGCGTGGCGGTGCGCGTGGAATCGAGGCCGGTGCGGGGAAAAGTTAGCCGGTGCGGGCGGAATCGAGGCCGGGGCGTGTGAAAGCGCGCCGGCGCGGGCGGAATTGGGGCCGGGGCGGGAAAATTCGCCGCGCGCGGGCGCGAGACGGACGGTGCCGCACGGAGGTCGAGGCGTACTGAAGGCGCTGAAAAAGGCTCGGGGGCGGAAAGAGACCATCTTTCCGCCCCGAGCCTTTCGACGGGCTCGCTCGGGCTTATTTGATCGTCACGAGTTCCGGCGCGACCGCCGGCTTGGCCGACGCGCCCTCGGCGATCAGTTTCTCGGTCTCGGCGACGAAGGCTTCGACGATGTCTTGGCCGAGGACGCGCCGCATCGGGACGCCGTCCTTGAAGATCATGCCGGCCCCCTTGCCGAAGGTGATGCCGAGCTGCGAGTCGTGGGCCTCGCCGGGGCCGTTGACCTCGCAGCCCATGATCGAGAGGTGCAGAGGCTCCTCGATGTGCGCCAGCCGCCGCTCGATCTCGGTGACGATCTCGACGAAGTTCGCCACGTCCAGACGCCCGCAGGTCGGGCACGCGACGACGGTCACGCCGCGCTTCCTCAACTCCAGAGACTTCAGAATCTCCCACGCCACGCGCACCTCCTCGTGCGGCTCGGCGGCCAGACTCACGCGGATGGTGTCGCCGATGCCTTCGTGCAGGAGGACGCCGAGGCCGATGGCCGATTTAATCGTGCCGCCGAAGGGCGTGCCGGCCTCGGTCACGCCGAGGTGGAGCGGGTAGCTGACCTGCTCGGCCAGCAGGCGGTAGGCCGCCACCGTGCGGTGCACGTCCGAAGCCTTGAGCGAGACGACGATGTCGTGGAAGTCGAGCTCTTCGAGGATGCGTATGTGGCGCAGGGCCGACTCGACCATCGCCTCGGGCGTGGCCGTGCCGTACTTCCTGAGCAGGTCTTTTTCGAGCGAGCCGCCGTTGACGCCGATGCGGATGGGGATGCCGCGCCGCTTGGTGGCGGCGACGACCTCGCGGACGCGCTCGATGGCCCCGATGTTGCCGGGGTTGAGCCGCAGCTTGTCCACGCCCGCGTCGAGGGCCATCAGGGCCAGCTTGTAGTGGAAGTGGATGTCGGCGACGAGCGGCACTTCGGGGACGCGGCGGCGAATCTCCCGGAGGGCGACGGCCGCCTCGTTGTTCGGCACGGCCACGCGCACCACCTCGCAGCCGGCGCGCGTCATCTCGCCGATCTGCCTGACCGTGCCCTCCACGTCAGCCGTGTCCGTCTTCGTCATCGACTGCACGACGACGGGCGCGCCGCCCCCGATCCGCACGTCCCCGACCTTGACCGCTCTCGTCTGTCTCATATTGTTCTAAACGAAAAGCCCCGAGCCGCAGGTTCCACCTTCAAGGCTAAAAGCGCACCGCCTTCAACTTTGGGCGCGGAACCTGCGGCTCGGGACTTATTTCGTCTCCGTCGCCGCGGGCGGGCTGGCCGAGTTGCGCCAGCGCGAGGCGACTTTGGTCACGTCGTTGATGATGACGAAGCCCATCAGGAGCAGGAGGAAGACGAAGCCGACCTGCTGGATGCGCTCGCGCACCGTCATCGAGAGCTTCACGCCGACGAGCGCGAGCAGCCCTTCGACGAGGAGCATGAAGATCATGCCGCCGTCGAGGACGGGGATGGGCAGGAGGTTGAAGATGCCGAGGTTGAGGCTGAGGAAGGCGAGGATGTTGAAGACGCCCTCCCAGCCGAAGTTGTTGGCCGCCTCCGAGGAGACCTGCGCGATCTCGATGGGGCCGCTCAGCGTCTCGCCGATGCCGCGGTGGCCGGAGAAGACCTGCCCGAGCGCGACGCCCGTCAGGCGCAGCACCTCGACGTTCAGCTCGACGGCGTGCGCGGCCGCGGCCCCGACGCCGACCGGCTCCAGCGGCGGCGCGGCGAAGTAGAAGCCGAGCGTCTTGTTGTCGGAGCGCCGCTCGGGCGTCTGCAACTCGACGCGCCCGCCGTCGCGGTTGACGACGAGGCGCAGCCGGCCCTCCGGGTGCTTGCGGATGTACTGCTTGACCTGCTCGGTGCTGCGGGCCGCCTCGTCGCCGATCATCACGATCTGGTCGCCCGCCTTCAGGCCGGCCTCGGCCGCCGGCGAGCCTTCGACCACGCGGTCGACCGTCACGGCCTCGACGCCGAGGTCGGGCTGGAGGTCGAGCTCGCCGTACTTGCCGCCGATCATCTGCTCGCGGACGGTGGGCTTGAGGGTGAGCTGGACGCGCTGGCCGCCGCGGTCTACGACGAGCGGCATCTCGGCGCTGTAGTTGACGCCGGCCTCGCCGTTGATGAAGCGCCACGAGGGGTTCTCGCGGCCGTTGAAGGAGACGATGCGGTCGCCGGGGCGCAGGCCCGCGACGGCCGCCGCGCCGTTCGGCTCGACGAAGCCGACGACCGGCGAGGCCGAGGCCGGGATGCCCTGAATGAGCGCGGCGGCGAAAGGGATGGCGAGCGCCGTCAGGATGTTCATCACCGGCCCGGCGACGCCGACGAGAAACTTCTGCCAGCGCGGCCGCAGGTCGAAGCGCTCTTTGGGCGGAATCTCCTCGCCCGCGCCCTCTTCGAGGCCGGCGTTCGAGTCGTCGCCGCCGAGCTTGACGTAGCCGCCGAGCGGGATGAGCGAGAGGCGGTAGTCGGTCTGCCCCCAGCGCCGCCCCCAGATGCGCTTGCCGAAGCCGACCGAGAAGGTCTCGACGCGGATGCGCAGGAGCTTGGCGACGATGAAGTGGCCGAACTCGTGGAGGACGACGGCCGCGCCGAGGATGAAGATGAAGGCGAAGATGCCGGTCAGGTTCATAAAATCAACTTCTCTGGAAGACTAAACCAAGCCGCCAAAAAGTTTAGAGGCGCGGCCCCGCCGCCCGGTTGCATAGCAGTTTAAGCGGCCCGCCGGAGCAGCGTCAAACAGCGCCACCTCAATCACATGGGTTCGGCAGGCAAACCCCTGAAGAATTCGCGCCGCGGGTTAAGTGGAGGGTTGAGCTGACGGGGATGGGCAGGGCGGACGGGGTAAAGAATAAGCCTTCCCATCCCGTCCGCCCTGCCCATCCCCGCCGGCCATGCCGCGCGTCACACCGCCGCCTTCGACGCCTCCTCCGACTTCGCGATCTCTCCCCTCGCCGCCTCGCGCGCCTCGCGGTCCGCCTCGATGACGACGTTAAGGTCGCCGACGGGCCGCACGCCGTGGGCGTCCATGACGCGCTCGATGACGCGCGGGATGTCGGTCAGGCGGATGCGGCCGGCGATGAAGGCGCTGACGGCCTCCTCGTTGGCCGCGTTGAGCGCCGCCGGGAGCGTGCCGCCGCGCCGCAGCGCGCGGTAGGCCAGCCCGACGCAGGGGAAGCGCGCCGAGTCGACCGCCTCGAAGTGGAGCGCGGAGAGTTTCGTCAGGTCGAGCCGCGGCAGCGCCCGGCAGGCGTGGCGCTCCGGGTAGGTGAGCGCGTACTGGATGGCGTGGCGCATGTCGGTGACGCCCATCTGCGCGATGACCGAGCCGTCCACGAGCTCGATCATCGAGTGGACGACCGACTCGGGGTGGACGACGATGTCGATCTCTTCGGGGCCGAAGCCGAAGAGCCAGTGGGCCTCGATCACCTCCAGCCCCTTGTTCATCAGCGTCGCCGAGTCAATCGTCACCTTCGCGCCCATGTTCCACGTCGGGTGGCGCATCGCCTCCTCGACCGTCGCCTCCTCCATCGCCCGGCTCGTCTTCGCGCGGAACGGGCCGCCCGACGCGGTGAGGAGTAACCGCCTCACCTCCTCGCGCCGCTCGCCGCGGAGACACTGGTGGAGCGCGTTGTGCTCGGAGTCCACGGGGAGGAGTTCCGCGCCCGCCTCGCGGGCGGCGCGCGTCATCAACTCGCCCGCGATGACCAGCGTCTCCTTGTTCGCCAGCGCCACGCGCTTGCCGGCTTCGAGCGCGCGCAGCGTCGGCACCAGCCCGACCGCGCCGACCGTGGCGCTGACGACGCAATCGGCCCCCTCGCGCGTCGCCACCGCGACCAGCCCCGCCTCGCCCGCCTCGACGCGCGGGGCCGCGACGCCGCGCGACTTCAACTCCGCGAGCAACTCGTCGGCGGCCGCTTCGTCGCGGGCGGCGACGAGCGCGGGCCGGTGGCGCTCGATCTGTTCGGCCAGTTTTTTAGTGTTGCGGCCGGCGGCGAGGGCGACGACGCGGAAGCGCTCGTCGCCGAACGACTCGACCACGCTCAGCGTGTTGCAGCCGATGGAGCCGGTCGAGCCGAGGATGGCGATGCCCGTGGAAGACATAAAAGCGAGTAGACAGTAGTCAGTAGTCAGTAGCCAGTAGAAAAACTTCCCTCTCGAACCGTTCGCCTGTCAGCGTCAGCAGCCTGAGCGCGGCGCGCTACTGTCTACTGACTACTGTCTCCTGTCTACTTCCAATAGTAGAGAGCGAAATAGTAGAGGAGCGGCGCGTTGAAGAGCAAGCTGTCGAGGCGGTCGAGGAAGCCGCCGTGGCCGGGGAGGATTCGGGCGGCGTCCTTCGCGTTGGCCCCGCGCTTGAGCGCGCTCTCGGAAAGATCGCCGACCACGCCGAGCACGTTCATCACGGCCGCCAGCGGCAGCGCCGCCCGCAGGCTCAACTCGGGGAAGAACCAGAAGTGCGCGACGGCCGCCGCCAGAAGGCTCGCCAGCATCCCGCCGGCCGCGCCCTCCCACGTCTTGCCCGGGCTCACCCCCGGCGCGAGTTTGCGTTTGCCGAACGCGCGCCCCGCGTAGTAGGCGCCCGTGTCCGACCCCATCAGCACGAGGAAGAAGAAGGCGAGCAGGTGCGTCGAGAGCGTCTTGTCTATGAGTCGTTCGGAGACCCAGTAGCCGCCCTCCGGCGCGAAGACTTGCGGGAAGCCCGTCCGCACCGCGACGAGGAAGCCGCCGAGCAGCGCCACGTAGAGCACGCCGACGACGGTCGCGCCCGTGGATAGAATCATCTTGTCGAAGGGCGCGCCGCGCAGCATCTCGGCCGCCAGCGCCGCGATGACCAGCGCCGGCGCGATGACGAGCAGCCACCCCGGCTCGCCGAAGAAGAAGGCGACGAGCAGCGCCGCCGCGGCCGCGTAGCCCACCACCACGTCCGGCCTCGCCCCCACGCGCTTCGACAGGAACCAGAACTCGTAGAGCGCGACGACCATCGCGGCCACGGCGATGACGACGAACAGCAGCTTGAGCGGCGGGACGAGGACGGAGGCGATGATGACCGGCAGCGCGACGGCGGCGGTGATGAGACGAGAGTTCATGCAGTGGCAGTAGCGAGTAGACAGTAGCCAGTAGTCAGTAGTCAGTAGAAATTCATTCTTTGTCGAATCGTTCGCATTTCAAAGTCAACGTCGGCGTCAATCACGCGGGGCGCTACTGACTACTGACTACTGTCTACTGTCTACTCCTCTCATTTCGCCTTCGCGACGAGTTGGAGGCCGCCGAAGCGTCGGTCGCGGCGCTGGAAGTCGAGGACGGCTTCGAGCAGTTGCGCGCGCCGGAAGTCGGGCCAGAGGGTTTCGGTGACGTAAATCTCGCTGTAGGCGGCCTGCCAGAGGAGGAAGTTCGAGATGCGCAGCTCGCCGCTGGTGCGCACGAGCAGGTCGAGCTCGGGCAGGCCGCGCGTGTAGAGGTGGCGCTCGATGTCGGCCTCGGTGATCGAGTCGGGCGCGCGCCCCTCGGCCGAGAGGTCGCCGAGCGCGGCGCGGACGGCGTCGGCGATCTCGGCGCGCCCGCCGTAGTTGAGCGCGACGCTCAAAATCATGCCGGTGTTGCCGGCCGTGCGCTCCATCGCGCGCGCCACCTCGCGCTGGACGCTGGTGGGCAACTGCCCGGTGCGGCCGATGGCTTGGAAGCGGATGTTCTGCCGGTCGATCTCGTCGAGCTCGATCCGCAGGTAGCGCTTGAGCATCCGCATCAGCGCCTCGACTTCGAGGCGCGGGCGCTTCCAGTTCTCGGTCGAGAAGGCGTAGAGCGTGAGCGCCCGCAGGCCGAGGCGCGCGCCCGTGTCGACGGAGGAGCGGACGCTCTCGACGCCGGCGCGGTGGCCGGCGATGCGCTGCTGCCCGCGCCGCGCCGCCCAGCGCCCGTTGCCGTCCATGATGACGGCGACGTGGCGCGGCAGCCGCGCCCAATCGACCCGCGCCAGCAACGCCTCCTCACGCGAACCCCTCTCGACCACCTCGGCAAAGTTAGCCAGCATTCACCCTTTTCCTCGAACCCCGCAGCCCGCCCCGCCGAGCATCTTAAACGAACTACTTTAAAGTTTAAAGTGCTATGGCTCAGTAATGAACTTCTTCGAGCGTCAGCCCGTGCGCGGGCGCGGTCGTGACGGCGCGCGGGCGCTCGCCGGTTCGGACGGCGCGGCGGAGGTCGTCTTCCGCCAGCTCGCCCCGGCCGGCGGCGAGCAGCGCGCCCGCCATCGAGCGCACCATGTAGCGGAGGAAGCCTTCGGCGCTGACGCGAATCTCGATCAGGCGGCCGCGGCCGCGGCGGCTGTCGCGCTCCAGCACGTCGAGCCGCGTCACCTCGCGCACGCGCGTGCGCGCCTCGGCCTGCGCCGCCGAGAAGGCCGTCCAGTCGTGGCGGCCGACGAAGAGCGGCGCGGCGCGGCGCATCGCCCCCACGTCGAGCCGCCGCGCCTCGTGGTGCGCGTAACGCAGCCAGAAGGGCGAGGCGAAACGCTCGTTGAAGACGCGGTAGCAGTAGGTCTTCCCCTTCGCGTCGAAGCGCGCGTGAAACCCCGCGGGCGCTTCCGAGACTTCGACGACGCGCACGTCGCGCCCCGTGTTCCCGTTGACCGCGTCGCGCACCTTCGCGGGCGCGGGCGCGCGCCCGAGCCTCACGCTCGCCACCTGCGCCTCGGCGTGTACGCCCGCGTCCGTCCGCCCCGCCCCGTGCAGCACGACCTCCCCGCCCTCGATCAGAGCGAGCGCACGCGCCAGCTCGCCCTGCACCGTGCGCCTCTCGCCCTGCGCCTGCCAGCCGTGAAACTCCGTCCCGTCGTACTGGATGGTCAAGCGGTAGTTCATATAAGGAGTAGTCAGTAGACAGTAGTCAGTAGTCAGTAGGAAGACCTTCGGTAGCGGATCGTTAGGGCGTCAGCGTCGGCATCAGTAACGCGGGGCGCTACTGGCTACTGTCTACTGGCTACCGTCTACTGGCTTTTACGGCTTCCCGGTTTGATCGCCGGCACGCCCTCGGCGCAGAGGGGGCACGAGTCGGGGGCGTGCGCGGGCACGTCGAGCGTGGCGAGGGCGACGCGGGCGACGCCCACGTCGGCGCGCCCGCCCGAGCGGTCGATGATGGAGGCCGCGCCGACGACGAGCGCGCCCGCCTCGCGCAGCGCCTCGACGGTCTCGCGCGTCGAGCCGCCGGTCGTCACCACGTCCTCGACGACGAGGACGCTCTCGCCCGGCCGCACCGTGAAGCCGCGCCTCAGCGTCATGCGCCCGCCCTCGCGCTCCGTCCAGATCGAGCGCGCGCCGAGGGCGCGGGCCACCTCCCAGCCGATGACGATGCCGCCGATGGCCGGGGCCGCGACCGTCTCGACGCGCGTGCCGCCGAAGCGCGCCGCGAGCGCCCGGCCGAACGACTCGGCCTCGGGCGGGTGCTGGAGCACGAGCGCGCATTGCAGGTAGTGGGTGCTGTGCAGGCCGCTCGTCAGGACGAAGTGGCCTTCGAGCAACGCGCCCGTCCGACGGAACCTCTCGATGACCTCGCCGACTTCCATAAACGTATTCCCTTCCCGCGGGCGCGTGCTACAATGCGCCGCGATGCAGACCTTCCGCAACCTCGTCCCCGACTCGGCGCTCGTGCAGGAAACGATTCAACTGCTGCGCTCGAACGGGGGGCGGGCCTCGACGGCCGAGGTCGCCGAAGCCGTGCTCCAACTGCCCGCCCTCGAACCCGCCTTCGCCACCACGCTCGTCTCCGAGTTGATCCGCGACGACTGGCGCGTCGGCGTCGACGAGGAGGCTCACGAGGTCGCGGTGCTCTGCGAGGACGACGACTGCCGCGCGCTCTCGGAGGCCGACTTCGTCGTCTTCGACGTGGAGACGACGGGGCCGAAGACGCCGGGCGGGCGCATCATGGAGGTGGGCGCGTACCGCGTCGAGCGGGGCCGCATCGTCGCCGAGTTTCAGACGCTCGTCAACCCGCGGCTCCCGATCCCGCCCTTCATCGCCGGCCTGACCGGCATCACCGACCAGATGGTGGCCGCCGCCCCGACCTTCGACGCCGTGGCGGCCGACTGGCTGCGCTTCGCCGGCACCGCCATCCTCGTCGCGCACAACGCCGTCTTCGACGTGCGGTTCATCAACCACGAACTCTCGCTCGTCTTCCCCGGCCGGCGGATGCCGAACGCGCACCTCTGCACGGTGTCGCTCGCGCGCCGGGTGCTGCCCGACCTCAAGAGCTTCCGCCTGACGGCGCTCGCCGAGCACTTCGCCGTCTCGCACCGCGTCCGCCACCGCGCCGGCGACGACGCGCGCGCCACCGCCGAAGTCTTCCTCGTCCTCCTCGAACTCCTCCACCAGCACGGCGTCCGCGACGTGGCCGGCGCGCGCCTGTTCAAGAAGCACGCCGCAGCCGCCGGGTGAGGTTCAATTAAGAATTAAGAATTAAGAATTAAGAATTGGGGTGGTCGGGAATCCTGAAGGGCGCTCCGTCGCCACACCATTCTTAATTCTTAATTCTTAATTGCTTTTCTCGCTTCTTCAGAAGTCCTCTCAGCACGAAGGCGGCGACGAGGAGGGCGGCCACGCCGAGGCCGACCGCCGGGTAGTTCTTCGCGAGCAGGTCTTTCGCCTCCTCGCCGTAGCGGACGGCGAGGAAGCCTTCGAGGAGGAAGCGGAAGGCGCGGCCCGCGGCGACGGCCGCCGCGAAGCGCGCCACGCTCAGGCGGAAGACCCCGGCCGTGACGACGAAGAGCTTGAACGGGAACGGCGGCGGCAGCACCGACGCCACCAGCACCGACAGCACGTCGTAGCGGTCAACCCAGCCCTTGACGCGCGCCTGCTTCTCCGCCGAGAACTTCTCCAGCGCCCGCCGCCCCGCCCGCCGCGAAATGTAGTAGAGGATGACGCAGCCGATGACCGACCCCGCGGTCGCCGCCAGCGCGTAGAAGGCCATCAGCGCGTAGCTCCCGGCCTGCGCCGAGAGGATGATCATCACCGCGTCGGGGCCGCCCGGCAGCGGGACGAGCGCCGAGTCGAGCAGCGCGATGGCGAACAGCCCGGCGGGGCCGAAGGCGACGAGGTAGTCCCTGACGTGCCCCAGCCCGTTCGTGATTTTACGCAGCAGCCACTTCACCCCGGTTCGGCGTTCCCTTTACGAAGATTGCTCGCGCGCCTCGGCCTCGGGCGTCTCCGTGACCTCTTCGAGCACGCTGCGCCGCGGCGTCCTGATGCGGTTGACGACGACGTAGGCGGCCACGCCGAGGATGACGAGGCCGGCGGCGACGCTCAGAATCAGCAGCCCGTTGTGGCGCAGGAAGTCTATGACCCGCTCGCCGTAGTAGACGGCCAGCGCGCCCTCGACGAAGTAGCGGAGGCTGCGCGCCAGCATGATCGTCACCATGAAGCGCCAGCGCGGGTATTCGAGCGCGCCGGCCGTGGCGACGAAAATCTTGAACGGCATCGGCGGCGGCAGGAGCGCCGGGACGGCGAGCGCGAGGAACCCGAAGCGGGCGTAGGCGGCCTCGACCTTGGCGATGGAGGCGGGGCTGAAGCGCCGCCGCATCACGGCCTGCCCGCCGCGCCGCATGATGACGTAGAGGACGTTGCAGCCGATGACGGAGCCGGCGGCGGCGAAGAGCGGGAAGTAGAAGACGGCCTTCGGGTCGCTGAAGCAGCGCGCGACCACGAGGTAGTCGTTGATCTCCGGCAGGGAGAGCAGCGACGAGTCGAGCGCCCCGATGACGACCATCGCCGGCCCCGCGACGTAGATCGGCACGCCGACGATGAAATCGTGGAGCCACTTGGCGACCCCGGCCAGCCAGTCGAACATAGGGTTCAGAGTTTAAAGTTCAAAGTCCAAAGTTCAAAGCCGGGCCGCGGCTCTCAACTTTGAACTCCGGGCTTTGAGATGTGAACCCTTTATTTCGCGGGCGCGAAGACCGTGGGGGTGTCGTAGGTGACGCCGAAGGTGACGCCGGAGCGCGGGCTGAAGTCGGTGAGGCCCTTGATGCCGGCGGCGTCGAAGCGCAGGCCGGCGGCCTTGACCTGCACGCCGAGGCGGAACTCGCCCTGCGACTCGGTGCCGAGCGGGGCGCTGCCCGAGCGCGTGCTGGCGCGGCCGTTGACCTCGGCGGCGAGGTTGACCTGCCGGTTGACGCGGAAGATGCCGGCCAGCCCGTAGAGCAGCACGTCGTTCTGCGTGAAGGCTTGCGTGGGCGCGGTGAGGATGCCGATGCCGAGGTTGCCGAAGGTGTTGAGGCGGCCTTCGTGCCCGAACTTCTTGCCGAGGAGGATGAGGCCGAAGGCGTTGGTCTGGTTCAGGCCGATGCCGCGCGTCTCGTTCGAGTTCGGGAGGTCGACGCCGAACTGGAAGCCGACGGCCGGGCCGCGCCGCGTCTCGCGCCGGATTTTGATCTTGGTCGAGAGGCGGAAGTCGCCGGTGTCGTTCGTCGAGTTGCCGGGCGCGAGCGAGGGCGGGACGGCCGGGTTGGGCGCGGCCGTGTTGACGCTCAAAAAGTTCTGCGCCACGCCCTCGATCTGGAACTCGACGTTCGGCGAGAGGCCGACGTTGATGCCGATGACGCCGATGCGGGTCAGGTCGCCGGTCAGGCCGGAGACCGGGAACTTCGCGTCCTGAAGGAAGTCTATGCCGGCCTCGACGCGGATCGAGCCGGGCGGGATGATGTCCACGTCCTCGGTGATGAGCGGCCGCTGCTGCGCGCGCGCGGAGGCGGCGCAGCCGAGCGCGAGCGCGAGCGCGCAGACGGCGCGGGCGAGCGGCGTGGTTCGGGTCGGCATGTGCGGTCAGCGTTTCCCCGTCGGCGGATTCGAACGACGGCCGGATTGTAATGTCCGCCCCGCGCGAGCGTCAACCTGCTTCAGGTTTCGGGTTACGAGTTCGGGCCGAGCGGGTTAAGAGACCCGGCCGGCGCGGCCCGAACTCGTAACCCGAAACTTAATCTTTTTACATCCCTTTACATCCCCGCCCCCGCGCCGGCCGTATGATTCGGAGAACCAATCTCGGCAGCGGGAGGATGAAGATGACGCGACAGAATCGAAGGCGGCGCGGCCGGCGCGACTTCCTCCGCCACAGCCTGTTCGGCGCGGCGGGCCTCGTGACCACCTACGGCCTCGCGGGGTGCGGCCCGCGGGAGAGCGCGGCCGCCCTGCTGCCGCCGCCGTCGCCCGCCGACGGCGAGGGCGAGCCGGATAACATTTCCTCGCGCGCCGTACTCCCTGCGTGGGGCGTGGCGGGCGCGCCGCTCGCCGTTTCCGGCCGCGTCTTCGCGCCCGACGGCAGGACGCCCGCCGGGGGCGTGACGATCTACGTCTACCACACGGACGCGCGCGGCCTGTATTCGGAGTCGGACGGCGACGGGCGGGAGCCACGGCCGCGCATCAAGGGATGGGTGCGCGCCGACAGCGAGGGCCGCTACGAATTTCAAACCACCCGGCCCGGCTCTTACCCGCGCGGCCGCAACCCGGCGCACATCCACGCCAAAGCCTACGGCGCGGGCTACCCGGAGCAGTGGCTCGACGAATACTGGTTCGAGGACGACCCGCTCGTCACCGCCGAGATGCGCGCGCCTTTCAAAGACCTCGGCCCCTTCTCGCCCATCCTGAAGATCAGCCGCGACGCCGGCGGCGTTATCAGATGCGCGCGCGACATCCGCCTTGAAAAAGCCTGAGTGAGCGGGGCGAGCCCCGCCCGCCCCCACGGCCTGCGGGTGAGCTCTTAAAGCTTCCGGCAGAGCGCGCGACCCGCGGCGCGCCTCCTGTGATACCATCCGTCGGCGATGGCGGAACAGAGACCCCTCCTCCTCGGCGGGCAGTGGCGCACGACCGAACGCGCGCAGGAGTTGCGCTCGCCCTTCGACTCTTCATTCATCGCGCGCTTCTCCGTCGCCTCGCGCGGCGAGGTCGAAGAGGCGCTCTCCGCGGCCTCGGCCGCCGCCGCCGAGTTGCGCGACGCGCCGCGCCACCGCCCGGCCGCGGCCCTGCGGCTCATCGCCGACCGCATCGAAGCGCGCGCCGACGAGTTCGCACGCTCCATCGCGCTCGAAGCAGGCAAGCCGATCAGGACGGCCCGCGCCGAAGTCACCCGCGCCGTCTCGACCTTCACCTACGCCGCCGAGGAGGCGCGCCGCTTCGGCGGCGAGGTCGTCCCGCTCGACGGGCAGCCGACGGGCGCGGGCCGCGTCGGCTGGACGGAGCGCGTGCCGCGCGGCGTCGTCTTCGCGATCACGCCCTTCAACTTCCCGCTCAACCTCGTCGCGCACAAGGTCGCGCCCGCGCTCGCCTCGCGCAACGCCGTCGTCGTCAAGCCCAGCCCGCGCACGCCGCTCACCTCGCTGCTGCTCGGCGAAGTCTTCCTCGAAACCGACCTGCCCCGCGCCGCCCTTCAGGTCGTCCCGATGGAGATCGAAGACATTGACTGGGCGATCCGCGACGAGCGCGTCTCGATGGTCTCGTTCACGGGCAGCGCCGAGGTCGGGTGGCGCCTGCGCGAGCGCGCCGCGCGCAAGCCGGTGGCGCTCGAACTCGGCGGCAACGCCCCCGTCATCGTGGACGAGACGGCCGACCTCGAACGCGCCCTAGAGCGCACGGCCCTCTCCGCCTTCGCCTACGCGGGGCAGGTCTGCATCTCCGCGCAGCGCGTGCTCGTCCACGAGCAGTTGGCCGAGGGCTTCACCGGCGGCCTCGTCGAGTACGCGAAGGCCATGCGCGCGGGCGACCCGCTCGACGAGGCGACGGAAATCTCGAACATGATTGACGAGCCGGCCGCGCGCCGCGCCGAGTCGTGGATTAACGAGGCCGTCGGCGCGGGCGCCCGCCTGCTCTGCGGTGGCGGCCGGGCGGGCTCTCTGCTCGAAGCGACGGTGTTGACGGACGTGCACCCCGAGATGCGCGTCTGCTCCGAGGAGGTCTTCGCGCCGGTGGCGACCGTCCAGACCTTCCGCGACTTCGAGGAGGCTCTGGCCTCGGCCAACGCGACGCGCTACGGCCTTCAGGCCGGCGTCTTCACGCGCGACCTCGGCCGCGCCGTGCGCGCCCTGCGCGCGCTCGAATTCGGCGGCGTCATCGTCAACGACTCGCCCGCCTTCCGCGTCGACAACATGCCCTACGGCGGCGTCAAGCAGTCCGGCTTCGGGCGCGAGGGCGTCCGCTACGCGATGGAGGAGATGACCGAGCCGCGCCTTATCGTCATCGACCCCGGCCGCTAAAAAAGAAGTCGCGGGCTCGGCGTTTCAGGCTTCAGGTTTCAACGCGTCTTCGTCTTCAACTGCGAGCTCGAAACTCGAAACCGTTTCGGAGGAACCCGAATGAACTATCCCCTAGAGTTGACCTTCAAGAAGTTGGCCATCGCCCGGCAGCTCTCCGTGAAGGACGCCGGCGGGCAGTTGATCTTTTACGTGAAGCGGAAGGCCTTCAAGCTGAAGGAGGCCGTGACCGTCTTCGCCGACGCGGCGCAGGCCACCCCGCTCTACACCATCGCGGCCGACCGCGTGATCGACTTCTCGGCCCAGTACCACTTCACGGACACGCAGGGGCGCGCCATCGGCAGCGTCAAGCGGCAGGGCATGAAGTCTCTGTGGAAGGCCCGCTACGAGGTGCAGGCGGCCGGCGGGCGGCCGATGATGATTCAGGAGGCGAACCCGTGGACGAAGGTGCTCGACTCGGTCGTGGGCGAGATACCCGTGGTCGGGATGTTCACGGGCTACCTGCTGCACCCGGCCTACATCGTCTCGGGGCAGGGCGGCGAGCCGCTGCTGCGGCTGGAGAAGCTGCCGGCGTTCTTCGAGGGGCGCTTCAAGATCGAGCAGCAGGCCGCGCTCTCCGACGTTGAGGAACTGGCCGCGCTCCTCAGCCTGCTGATGGTCGTCATGCTGGAGAAAGGTCGCGGGTAGCGGTGACGACCGAAGGGCGCGCGCTGCGCCGCATCTTCTGCGCGGTCGAGCTGCCCGCGGGGTTGCGCGAGCTGGTGGCCGCGCGCGCGGCGCGACTGCGCGAGGCGTTCCCGCGCGTGAGGGTTTCGTGGGTGCGGGGCGAGAGTCTGCACCTGACGCTGAAGTTCGTCGGCGAGATCGGGCCGGCGCGCGTCGCGGATTTGTCGGAGGCGGCGGGGCGCGCCGCCGCGGGCGCGGGCGCGTTCGGCCTGACGGTCGCGGGGGCCGGCACGTTCCCGCCGCACGGGCCGCCGCGCGTGCTGTGGCTCGGCGTCGAAGATGTTTCGGGCGGGCTGGCGCGCCTGAACCGCCGGCTCGAAGATGAGTGCGCGGCGGCCGGCTTCGAGCGCGAGGCGCGCGCCTTCAGCCCGCACCTCACGCTCGCGCGCCCGCGCGACCCGCGCGACGCGCGCGGACTCGCCGCCGCCCACCGCGAGACTCCCTTCGAGCCCCAAGCCTTCAACGTCAACGAACTGATCGTCATGGAGAGCGAGCTGGCGCCGGGCGGCTCGCGCTACACGCCCGTCTCGCGCCATCCGCTTTGAGAGTGGGCCGCGGAGGCGCGGGGACACGGAGAGCGGGCGAATCAAAAACCCTTGCCGCGGAACCGAGCGACGGGCGCGAAGCTCAGTTCCGCGGCAAGGGTTTTATTGTCTCTTTATCCCTGCGCCTCTGCGGCTGTTTTTAACCGTTCGGGAGTTGGCGCGGGCGGCCCGGCTGAAGTTGGTCGCGTTCGCCGTCGCGCTTGGGCTTCTCGCCCGTCTCGGCGAACATCTCCTTGATGGCCCCGACGCTCGAAAGCATCGTCGAGGTCTCGACGGGCATGAAGATGACTTTGGAGTTCTGGCCCTTCGACATCTCCTTGAGGCTCTCGATGTAGCGCTGCGTGATGAGGTACTGGGCCGGGTCGCCGCGGTCGAGCAGCGCGCGGCCGATCTGGCCGATGGCCTCGGCCTCGGCCTCGGCCTGCCGCAGACGCGCCTGCGCCGCGCCCTCGGCCTGAAGGATGGCCGACTGCTTATCGCCCTCGGCGCGCGTGACGGCCGCCTGCTTCTCGCCCTCGGCGCGGGTGATGTTGGCCTGCCGCTCGCCCTCGGCCTGAAGGACGAGCGCGCGGCGGTTGCGCTCGGCCGTCATCTGCTTCTCCATCGTGATGCGCACGTCGTCGGGCGGCGTGATGTTCTTGACATCGACGCGCGTCACCTTGACGCCCCACTTGTCGGTCGCCTCGTCGAGTATCAGCCGCAGCTTCGAGTTGATCTGGTCGCGCGACGAAAGCGTGTGATCCAAGTCCATGTCGCCCATCACGGCGCGCATGCCGGTGATGGTGAGCTGGACGATGCCGCCGATGAGGTCGTTGATTTCGTAGACGGCCTTGACCGGGTCGGTGATCTGCCAATACACGACGGAGTCGACGTGGATGGTCACGTTGTCGCGCGTGATGACGGGCTGCGGCGGCAGGTCTATGTACTGCTCGCGCAGGTCGATGGAGGAGAGGCCGGGCCGGACGTTCGTCCAGTAGACCCCGCGCGGTTTGTCGAGGAACGGGACGATGACGTTGAGGCCGCTCGACGCGATGCGGCTGAAGCGCCCGAGCCGCTCGATGAGCATGACGGTCGCCTGCGGCACGATCTTGATGGTCTTGGCGGCGATGATGAGCGCCGCCAGCGCGATGAACAGGAAGAATATCAGGAAGCCAAGTTCGGCCATGTCGCCTCCGGAGGGGTGGACGCAAGAAGTAGACGGTAGACAGTAGAAATACAGCCGCTATCGCTTCGTTCGCGTGTCAGCGCCGGCACCGATAACGCGGAGCGCTACCGGCTACTGACTACTGGCTACTGCCTTGACTATACCCGATTCGGCCCGCCGTGCGGAAGAGTCGCGGGCGGTCGCCAGCCGCCGAGGGCGCGCTCGACGGCGGCGGCCGCGGCGAGGACGAGTTCTTCCTCGAAGGGGCGGCCGACGATCTGGACGCCGACGGGCAGGCCCTCGCGCGTGCGGCCGGCGGGGACGCAGGCGGCCGGGAGGTCGAAGACGTTGCAGGCTTGCGCGTGGCCGAAGGCGCGGAACACGGGGACGCTGCGACCGCCGACCTCGACGCGGCGCGCCTCCTCGTGGCGGAAGGCGGGCACGGCCCCGACCGGGGCGACGAAGAGCGGCGTCGCCTCCATCCACCGGAGCAGTTCGGCGCGCAGCAGGTCGCGACGTTCGAGCGCCTTCGCGAAGTCTCCCGCCGCGGAGGGGTTCGCTTCCCTTTCGAGCAGGGCGCGCGCCGCCGGGCCGGCCTCGCGCTCGCGCCCCGCGTAGGCCGCGCGCAGGAATTGCCGCGTCGCGCCGGAGAAGAGCGCGAGCCACAACTCGGTCGCGCGCTCGACTCCCGGCGGCCGCTCCTCCGAGACTTCCAGCCCCGCGCCGGCGAGCGCGGCGGCGGCGTCACGCACGGCCGCGCGCGTCTCGCCCGTGACGCGCGCTTCGCCCCTGTCCGCGTACCACGCGGCGCGCAGGCCGCGCAGGGTGATGGCCTCGGCCGGAGGCGCGAGCGAGAGAGCGCCGAAGAAAAGTCGCAGGTCTTCGACGCCGCGGGCGAGCGGGCCGAGGCTCGCGCCGAGCGTGTAAGCGCCCGTGACCGGCGGGCAGTGGCCGTCGCGCGGCACGCGGTCGGCCGTCGGGCGCAGGGCCGCGACGCCGCAGAAGTGGGCGGGGATGCGGACGGAGCCGGCGAGGTCGCTGCCGAGGCTGCCCGCGGTCAGGCAGGCGGCGACGGCCGCCGCGCAGCCGCCGCTCGAACCGCCCGGCGTGTAGGCCGGGTCGTGCGGGTTAAGCGTCCGTCCGAAGACGGGGTTGTCGGTGGTGTAATCGAGCGCCATCTCCGAGCAGTTGGTCTTGCCGAGCACGACGGCCCCGGCCGCGCGCAGACGGGCCACGGCACCCGCGTCGCGCTCGGCGACTCTCCGCGCGCGCGCCGCCGACCCGGCCGTCGCCCGCAGGCCGCCCACGTCAATCGTGTCCTTCACCGTCACGGGTACGCCGTGCAGAACGCCTCCGGCCGCGCCGCGCATCAACTCGCGCTCGGCCGCCCGCGCCCGCTCCAACACGTCCGGCGCGAGCGTGACGACGGCGTTCAGGCCCGGGTTCAGACTCTCGACGCGGCGCAGGTAAGCCGCGGCCGCCTCGACGGGCGAAACCTCACGCCGCCGTATCAAGTCCGCCAACCGCGCCGCCGAGACTGTCGTCAGTTCCAAACTCATAAAGGCCGTGAATCGTGAATCGAATTCGCTCCGAAACAGGTTGCGGTTGAGTGTACCTCAGCGCCGTTTCAACGCGGAGGGCACGGAGAAGACGATCGGTTTTCTCCGTGCCCTCCGCGTCGGGCTGAACGCCCGGCGCGCGCTCGACCACGATTGACGACTTTTACGGATTCACACCGCGCGGGCGGAGGTGTGGATGGTGCGGGCGAAGGCGAAGGAGTTCTTGAACATCGCTTCCACTTCGGCGGGCGCGGCGGGGCGCGAGAAGAGGTTGCCCTGCCCCAACTCGCAGCCCATCGCGCGCAGGTGCGCGAGCTGCGCGTCGGTCTCGATGCCCTCGGCGATGACGGAGAGCTTGAGGCCGCGGGCCATCATCACGATGGCGCGCGCCAGCTCCGCCTGCTCGCCCTTCGCGCCGATGCGCTCGACGAACGAGCGGTCGATCTTCAGGGCCGACAGCGGGAAGCGGTGGAGGTAGGAAAGGCTCGAATAGCCCGTGCCGAAGTCGTCGAGGTAGAGGTCTACCCCCGCGCCGCGCAGCCGCCCCAGCGTCGCCTTGACCTGCTCGGCGTCACTCAACAACACGCCCTCGGTGATCTCCAGCTTGAGGCAGCCGGGCGGGAGCGAGTGGCGCTTGAGCGACTGGCAGACGCGGCCGAAGAGGTCAGGGGCCGAGAAGTGTTTGGCCGAGAGGTTGACGGCCACCGACGGGCCGCCGTGGCCGCCGCACCGCCACTCGCCCGCCTGCCGGCACGCCTCGTCGAGGACGAAGCGGTCGATCTCCAAAATCAGCCCGGTCTCCTCGGCGGCGGGGAGGAACTTGTCCGGGTAGACCAGCCCGCGCGCCGGGTGTCGCCAGCGCACCAGCGCCTCGACGCCCGAGACGCGCCCGTCGCGCAGCGAGACGATGGGCTGGTAGTAGACGCACATCTCGCCGCAGGCGACCGCGCGGCGCAGCTCGGTCTCCAGCCGCAGGGCCTCGATGGCCTGCGAGTGCATGGCCGCGTCGAAGACCTGATGGCGCGCCTTGCCGGCCGCCTTCGCGCGGTGCATGGCGATGTTGGCGTCGCGCAGAATGTCCTCGGCGCGGCTCTCGCCGATGCCGCTCAGGGCGATGCCGACGCTCGCCGAGGTCGAGTGCTGGTGGCCGCCGAGGTCGCACGGGCGGGCCAGTTGATCCTGCACGCGCTCGGCCATGTGGACGGCGGCGTGCGCGTCGCGCGCCCCTTCGAGCAGGATCGTGAACTCGTCGCCGCCGAGCCGCGCCACCGTGTCGCCCGCGCGCGCGCACGCCGCGAGGCGGCGGCCGACTTCGATGAGCAGGCGGTCGCCGGAGGTGTGGCCGAGGCTGTCGTTAACGACCTTGAAGCGGTCGAGGTCGAGGAAGAGGACGGCGAAGGAGTGCGCGGGGTCGCGCCGGTAGCGCTCGACGGCCTGCCCGAGGCGGTCCATGAAGAGCGCGCGGTTCGGCAGCCCCGTCAGCGGGTCGTGGAAGGCGTCGTGGACGAGCCGCTCTTCGGCCAGCTTGCGGTCGGTGATGTCGGTCTGCGAGCCGGCCATGCGCGAGGCCCGCCCCTCTTGGTCGCGCACGACGATGCCGCGGCTGAGCATCCAGCGGTACTGGCCGCTCTTGTGGAGCATGCGGTGCTCCAGCTCGAAGTGCGGGCTGCGCCCCTCGACGTGCGCGCCGAGCGCGGCCACGAGCGCCGCCGCGTCGTCCGGGTGCGCGCGCCCCGTCCAATCCTCCGGGCTCTCGCCCACCTCGTCCTCGTCGTAGCCGAGCATCGCCTTCCAGCGCGGCGAGAAGTAGACGCGGTGGTGCTTCAAGTCCCAGTCCCAGAGGCCGTCGTTCGCGCCCTGCGCGGCGAGCGCGTAGCGCTGCTCGCTCTCGCGCAAGGCCCCCTCGAAGCGCGCGCGCTCGCTCAGGCGCGCCACCTTCGCGATGAAGCGCATCGGGTCGTAGGGGGCTTCGAGGTAGTCGTCGGCCCCGGCCTGCAACCCTTCGACGGCGCTGGCCGAGTCCTTGCGCTGCGCGCTGACGAGGAGGATGGGCGTGGCGAAGAGGTCGGCGTCGGCGCGGATCCAGCGGCACAGTTCGATGCCGCTGCCCCGCGGCATCGACACGTCGCTGACGACGAGCAGCGGCCGCTCGCGGCGGGCCACCTCCAGAGCCTCGCGCCCGTCGCGCGCCGTGAGCACGCTGTAGCCCGACATGTCGAGCAGCACACTCATCAGTTCGAGCCGGTCGGCCGTGTCGTCGACGACGAGGACACCTGCGTTATCGCGGTTTGGCATGAGAGACTCTTTTCCCGCGCCGTCGGCTCGCACACCCGACGGCCCGGACTCTCTACTCTCTTCCGCACGGCAATTTTTGCGACCCACGGGCAGAGTGTCGCTTTAAGTCTTGGCCCCATCCCTTTGCAACTCGCAGGCCAGCGACTCATAACGCGAAACATCGGCATTTTCGCTCCGAGTTGGGTGTCGCGCGGTCGCAGGCTGACCGCATGGACTCAGGACAGGGCTTGGTATTTTTTACATCCCGGCCTTCCCGAACGGAGGCCCGACCGTGTAACAAGGCGTCTCGAACAGAAAGGGCCGGGGGCTTGCCGTTAACAAGTCCCCGGCCTCCGGCCCGGCGCCCTCCCCCCGCGGTCGGGCCTCCGAATTTCTGTAACTCGAAACTTACTTGGTCAGCAGCTCGATGAATTTGCGGGCGGCGGTGCCGAGGACGCGGTCGCTGCGGTAGATGACGCCGACCGAGCGCTTCCACTCGGGTTCGGCGAGCGGGACGACGGCGAGTTGGCCGCTGCGCTGCTCGTCGAGCACCGACGGGCGCGGCACGACGGCTATCCCTAAGCCGACCTCGACGGCGCGCTTGATCGTCTCGATGTTGTCGAACTCGGCGACGCGGTGGACGCTGACGCCGTGCGCGCGCAGGACGCGGTCGGTGGCGCGTCGCGTCGGGATGTCGCGCTCGAAGAGGACGAAGTCCTGCCCCTGCAAATCCGCGGCCGACACCTTCTTCCTTTTGGCGAGCGGGTGCGCGGGCGAGCAGATGAGCACGAGCCGGTCGCCGTCAAGCGTCACGACTTCGAGGCCGCGCTTCTTCTCGGGGAAGGCGACGACGCCCAACTCGGCCGCGCCGCTCAGCACGTCGCGGACGATGCGCGTCGTGCGGCTGTATTCGAGGTCGATCTTGGCCTGCGGGTAGCTCGACATGAACTCGCGCACGACCGGCGGCAGCTCGTGCAGGCCGACGCTGTAGACGGTCGCCACCCGCACCGTCCCCGACAC
>DATMVI010000396.1:0-19588 GCA_035563275.1 Pyrinomonadaceae bacterium | reverse complement strand
GCGGCGGCGGCGCGGTGCGGCTGCTGCATAATGAGGGTGACCTGAAAGAGTTGGCCGCGGCCGGGCGGGCGGTTCGGCTGGAGGCGCTGCGCGAGGAGGTGGGCCGGGTAGTCCTGATGTTCGAGGGCGCCCCTGACGGTCGCCCGCGTCCGGCGGAGGAACTCGCGGAAGGTGAAGTCGGAGGGGAAGGCGGCCCGCAGCACCAGCGCGTTGAAGAAGCAGCCGACGACGCCCTCAAACTCGGCGCGGCCGCGCCCCGAGACGGGCGAGCCGATGAGGAAATCGTCTTGGCCCGAGTAGCGGTGCAGGACGGTCTGGAAGGCCGCGACCAGAAGCGTGTAGAGCGTCGTCGCCTCCGACTCGGCCAGCGCCCTCAGCCTCGCGGTCAAAGCCTCTTCGAGCACGAACGGGTGTGACGCGCCGCGGAAGGAGGGCGCGCGCGGGGCCGGGCGGCAGGTCGGCAGGTCGAGCGCCGGCAGGTCGCCGCGCAGCTCCCCGCGCCAGAACTCCCAGAGCCGCTCACCCTCGGCGCCGGCGAGCAGCTCCCTCTGCGCGCGGACGTAATCGCGGTAGGTCGCGCGCGGCGGCGCGAGCGCGGCCGGCCTGCGGTCGAGTTCCGCGGCGTAGAGTTCGCGCAGCTCGTCGAGGAGCACCCACAGCGACCAGCCGTCGATGACGAGGTGGTGCGCCGCGAGCAGCAGCACGTGCTCGCGCGGCGCGCGGGTGAAGAGGCGGGCGCGGAAAACCCGCCCGCGTTCCACGTCGAAGGGCGCGTGCGCCGCCTCTTCGGCGCGGGCGCGCAGCGCGTCGAGGTCGGCCGAGGTGTCGGCGGCGTGCTCGAAGTCCACTTCCGCCTCGGCCCGCGCCCTTTGCAGCGGCTCGCCGCCGCGCTCGCCGAACTCGGCGCGCAGCGCCGGGTGCCGCGCGACGAGGGCTTGCAGGGCGCGCCGCAGCGGCACGGCCTCGACCTCGGAGCGGACGACGGAGGCGAAGGCCACGTTGTACGCCGCGGCCTCGGGCGAGAGCTGGTTCAGGAACCAGATCGACTCCTGCACGTGCGAGAGCGGGTAGGGCGAGCTTTCGTCTTCGCGCCCCTCGCGCCGAGCCGCGCCGCGGGCGGCGGGCGCGGGCGCGGCCAACTCTTCGAGCAGCGCGTCGGCGAGCTGGCCGATGCTCTCGCCGTGGAGGAAGGCCGTCAGCGGCACGCCCACTTCGAGGTCGGCCTCGACGGCGTTCTTCAGCTCGACCGCCGTCAGCGAGTCGAGGCCGAAGGCGGTGAGCGGGCGCGTCGGGCGCAGGCGCGACGCCGGAACCCGGAGGGCGCGCGAGACCTGTTCGAGCAGGTAGGATTCGAGGAGCGGCTTGCGCCTCCCCGCCTCGACCGCGAGCAACGCGCGGCGGATGAAACTCTCTTCCCCTTCCGCGCCGCCCGCGCCCCCCGCGTCTTCGGACAGGAGGCTGCGCCCGACCTCTTCCAGCTCGCCCCTGAGGAAGCCGTCGCGGCACGCCCGGCGCTGAATCTTGCCGCTCGAAGTCTTCGGCACGCTGCCGGGCTTGAGCAGCGCCACGCCGTAGACTTGCAGCTCGTGGGCTTCGGCGACGGCCCGGCGGATGGCGTCGAAGACCTCTTCCGGGTCGGCCGGCAGGCGCGCCGGGTCAACCTCCTGCACGACGACGAGGCGCTCCTCGCCTTCGGCCTCGACGGCGAAGGCCGCGCCGCAGCCCTTGCGCAGGGCCGGGTGGCTCTGCTCGGCCGCCCACTCGATGTCCTGCGGGTAGTGGTTGTGCCCGCGGATGATGATGAGGTCTTTGTGCCGCCCGGTGACGCAGAGCTCGCCGTCGCGCACGAACCCCAGATCGCCCGTCCGCAGGAACGGCCCCTCGCCCGTGCCGGCGA
Source organism: Pyrinomonadaceae bacterium (assembly GCA_035563275.1). Taxonomy (GTDB): domain Bacteria; phylum Acidobacteriota; class Blastocatellia; order Pyrinomonadales; family Pyrinomonadaceae; genus QHXN01. The sequence goes on along the minus strand of DATMVI010000396.1, from coordinate 17,691 downwards.
CGCGCGCCCTGAAGACCGGCTCGGACTCTTCGGGCCGGTTCCAGTAGCCCTGCCCCACGCTCGGCCCCGACACCCAGACCTCTCCGACCTCGCCGTCCGCGCACCGCGCCAGCGTGTCCGGCCTGACGATGGCGACCTCCTGCTCGCACAGCGCCCGCCCCGAAGAGACCAGCGCGCGCACCTCGACGCCTTCGGCCTCCGGCGCCTCGACGACCCGGTGGTCTTCGAGCGCGCGCGCGTCAACTTTCCGCACGACGTAACCGCCCGACCTGCGCCCGCCGCTGACGATGAGCGTCGCCTCCGCGAGGCCGTAACACGGGTAGAGCGCCTCGCGGCGGAAGCCGCACGGCGCGAACACCTCGGCGAAGCGTTCGAGCGTTTCGTGCCGCACCGGCTCCGCGCCGTTGAAGGCCACGGCCCAACTGCTCAGGTCGAGCGAGGCGCGCTCGGCCGGGGTGATCTTTCTCAGGCACAGGTCGTAGGCGAAGTTGGGCCCGCCGCTCGTGGTGCCGCGGTGGCGCGTGATGGCTTGCAGCCAGCGGAGCGGCTTCTGGAGGAACGCGAGCGGGGACATCAGCACCGCGGGCAGGTCGCCGTAGAGCGGCTGCAGGACGCCGGCCATCAGCCCCATGTCGTGGAACGTCGGGAGCCACGAGATGTACTTGTCGTCGGGCGTGTGCGAGAAGGCCCGGTAGACCACCGAGGCGTTGTGCAGGAGGTTGCCGTGCGTGAGCATGACGCCTTTGGGCGCGCCCGTCGAGCCGGAGGTGTACTGGAGGAAGGCGAGGCTCTCGCGCGTCAGCTCGGGCATCCGCCACGCGGCGGCGTCGGCCTCGCCGGCCGCCGCGTCGCTCGCCAGCCAGCGCAGGGACTTCAGGTGCGGCGATTGTTCGAGGACGCCGCCGAAGCGGCGCAGGATGGGCGAGGTCGTCATCGCGACCTCCGCCCGCGCGTCGGCGATGACGGCCTGAAGACGCTTGAGGGTGCGGGCGGGCTGGGCAGGGTCGGGCGGGTAGACCGGGACGGCGACGGCCCCGGCGTACAGGCAGCCGAAGAAGCCGACGATGAAGTCCAGCCCCGGCGGGTAGAGCAGCAGCGCCCGCTCGCCCTCCGCCCCCGACGCGCGGAGCGCCGCGGCGACGGCCCGCACGCGCCGCTCCAGCTCGCCGTAGGTCAGGCTCTCTTCCTCGTCCTCGCCGGCGGCGAGGAAGGTGTAAGCCCTCTTGTCGGGCGTCCGGTCGGCCCTGTGCCGAAGCAACTCGACGAGCGTCCGAGGCTCGTCGCCGCGTTCGCGCTCGCGGGCGGGTTTATCCTTCTCAACCATAACTCGTGGCCCCCAACGCCGGGACTCTCGGGGCCGGCCGGCCCCTCAGCTCACCTTCGCCAGATAGTCGCGCTCGATCTCGATGCGCGCCTGATAGGAGACGGTCACCATCAGAATCATCACGCGGTCGGCCTCGCTCGTCTCGCGCTCGAAAATCCCGACCAAGTCCTTCAGCGGCCCGTCCTTGACCTGCACCTTGTCGCCGGGGGCGAAGGTCTCGCCGCGCTTGACGAAACCGTCCACGTCCACCCTCGACTGGATGACTTCGATGACTTCGTCGGCCACCGGCGTCGGCCGGTCGCCGAAACTGACGACGCCGTGGACGCCCCGCGTGAAGCGAATCTTGTGCAGGTGCCGCGGGTCGAAGCGGGCGAAGATGTACCTCGGGAACAGGGGCTTCGAGACGAAGGACGAAGCCCCGGTGAGGCGGTTCAGCCGCCGCTCCCTGATGCGCGGCGAGAAGCTCTCGACGTGCCACGCGGTCAGGTTGTTATGCGCGCGCTCTTCCTGTTTCGGGTTGGTATGGATGACGTACCACGAAAGTGAGTCGGGTCTCGTGCTCATGAATTTTCCCCTGAGCCCGAACGTTGCCGCACGGGCGCGCCACGAGACGCTCGTGACGTGATGAGAGATTGGGGCCGGGCGCATGAGGGCGCAGAGAGACGAATAGCTTCTAAAGCTACGACCTACCGTCGGCGATGCTAGGACTGGCGCTGATGCTGGGGCTGAAGTTCTGTGGGACTAGAGGTGCCTTAGAGGCGTTCTGGGAGTTGCCAAGAAAGCACTGAGGAGAGAGCCGCTTTCGGGTAGGCTACCGCCATTCACATCGGCAGTCGCATTCGCCGCCGGACGTGTCGGGAAACAGCCTGATTGACGGAAAGCCGCGGCCGCGCCCGAACCCTACCGAGGATTCTCGACGCCGGGGCTTACGAGCGGGCGACAAGGCCCGCCGGCCGCCATGAAATATTTTGGATCAGTAACTGGTAAAACCCGGGCTGCTTGCGCTGAGGGGGGCAAGAGGTAGCCGCAGACGTGGCGTCGTCAAATGATGCAGAAAGCAACCCAGACAGTTACCCGAAACTACTCACGCGAGATCGCTGAATGTCAGTCGGAAGAAAACTAACCCGATTATTTCGCTTGACGCGGAAGACTCCCGAAAGAAATTCTGGCAGCTCGGTGTCTGGGGAAGGTCACCTTAAAGCAGGATAAATATTTTGTCAAGGGGGTCAGAGTTGAAATATGTTACATTCGCCCTGCGGCTGCCGGCGGCACATATTGTCTTGGTTTTTCAGCCATTTACCCATACTTTTCGCCATTTTCGCCCCTTTTCCACCGCCCCCGCGGGCGGGCCTCGCGGCCGGCTCTGAAGGGCCGGCCGCGAGGGCGAGCCGCCGCAGGAGTCTGGAGGTAAACGAAGGTGTCTTTGACGACGGCGGGCACGCCGACAGGCCCGTGGCTTTCCTGCCCGAGGCGGAACCCGCAGGCGCACGTGAGGCTCTTCTGCTTCCCTTACGCCGGGGGCAACGCGCAGATTTATCGCGCGTGGCCGTCGAGCCTGCCGCCGGTGGCTGAAGTCCACATGGTTCACCTGCCGGGGCGCGGGACGCGCGTGCTGGAGACGCCCTTCACGCGGCTCGGGCCGCTGGTCGAGGAGGCCGCGGAGGCGCTCCTGCCGCTGCTCGACAAGCCTTTCGCCTTCTTCGGCCACAGCATGGGGGCGCTCATCGGCTTCGAGCTGGCGCGCCTTCTGCGCGAGGCGCACGGCCTGACCCCGGCCCAGTTGTGGGTCTCGGGGCGGCGCGCCCCGCAGGTTCGCGAGGACGAGCCGCCGACGCACGACCTGCCCGAGCCGGAGTTCATCGAGGAACTGCGCCGGCTCAACGGGACGCCGCAGGAGGCGCTCGAACACCCGGAGCTGCTGCAACTCATCATCCCGCTCCTGCGCGCCGACTTCTCCGTCTGCGAGACCTACGACTACCGGCAGAGCCCGCCGCTCGACTGCCCCATCACGGCCTACGGCGGGCTTGAGGACAAGGACGTGAGCCGCGAGCAGCTCGAAGCGTGGCGCGAACAGACGATCTCGTCCTTCAAGCTGCGCATGCTGCCGGGCGACCACTTCTTCCTCCACTCGGCGCACGCGCTGCTCATGGAAGCTCTCTCGCAGGAACTCGGCCTGCTGGTCAGGCGCCTCTAGCCGCGCCGGGCGCGCGCGGACGCCGGAGGCGTGCGGCGCCGTAACACTTCCCCGCCCTCGTTGAGGTTTGAAATGCCGATGGAGCGTGACGAGATACACAGAAGTTTTCGGCTGCCGGCTCACGCCTCGGTGCAGGTGGCGGGCATCGACGGCGAGGTCGAGGTGGAGACGGCGCCGGGCGAGATGGCCGAAGTCCGCGTCACCTTCGCGGCGCGCAGCCGCGAGGCGCTCGAAGCGTACCGGCTCAGTATCGAGGCCACGCCGGGCGGCCTCGTCGTCCGCGGGGCCGGCTCGCGCGGGCCGGGCGGCGTCCGCCTGCGCGTGTGGCTCAGAGTCCCGCGGCAGGTCGAGCTGCGCGTCAACGGCGTGGCGGGCGGCGTGGTGGTCGGCGAGGTCGAGGGTTCGGTGCGCCTGAGCGGCATCGTCGGCGACGTGCGGGTCGGCCGCGTGAGCGGCAGCCTCAAGGCGTCGGGGGTCAACGGCGGCGTCTCGGTCGCGCTGGCCGCGCTCGACGTGCGCGGCGCGCGCCTGAGCGGGATTAACGGCGCGGTCGAGTTGCGCATCGGCGACGAACTCAACGCCGACCTTCAGGTCGGCGGCCTCAACGGCGAGGTCGTCACGGGCGCGGCGCGCATGACGCTCGAAGGGTGGCCGCGCGCCTCCAAGCTGCGCGGCCGCATCGGCTCCGGCGGGGCGCTCATCTCGCTCTCCGGCATCAACGGCCGGCTGAGCCTCCCGCCCGCCTGACGCCGAAGGGCGGAGAAAAACATGGAGGGCGCGGGGAAGACCGTTCGTCTTCCCCGCGCCCTCCGTTCGTCTTCCCCACTCACCCCGCGTCGGCCGCGCCGCACGCGCGGCGGCCGTCCCGCTTCTATTCGTACCGGAGGGCGACCATCGGGTCTACCTTCGTCGCGCGCCGCGCCGGGACGAGGCAGGCGAGGACGGCCACGGCGATGAGCGCGAGCGGCGCGCCGGCGAAGGTGAGGAGGTCGGTGGCGCTGACGCCGTAGAGGAGGCTCGACATGACGCGCGTGGCGGCGAAGGCGGCGAGCAGGCCGAGGAACGTCCCGACCAGCGTCAGGATCAGGCCCTGCCGCAGGATGAGCATGATGATGTCGCGCGGCCGCGCGCCGAGCGCGAGGCGGACGCCGATCTCGTGCCTGCGCTGGCTGACCGAGTACGACATGATGCCGTAGATGCCGGCGGCCGCCAGCACCAGCGCCACCGCCGCGAAGAACCCGAGCAGGAGCATCGTCACGCGCGAGGGCATGAGCGAGTCGGCGGCCATCTGCTCCAGCGTCCTGATGCTGAAGGAGGGGATGTCGCCGTCGGCCTTCCGAATCTCCTCGCGCACGAGGGCTGCGATGCCCGCCGGGTCGGACTTCGTGCGCACGACGATCGACATGTTGGGCACCGGGTCTTGGTAGTAGGCCCAGTACATCTGCGGCCCCGGCTCGGCCGCCAGCCCGGCGTGGCGCACGTCGCCGACGACGCCGACGACGTTGAACCAGACGGCGTCGGGCTCGCCCGGCTGCGACGTGCTGACCCGCTTGCCGATGGGGTCTTCGTTCGGGAAGTAGCGGCGGGCGAGCGCCTCGTTGACGATCACGACCGGCTGCGCGCCGACCACGTCCGAGGTCGTGAAGTCGCGCCCGAGGAGTTGGCGGATGCCCATCGCGCGGAAGTAGTTCGGCGTGACCTCGTGCGCCTCGGCGCGCAGCATCTGGTCGGACGAGGCGGGCGGGCGGCCCTCGATCTGGAAGGCGATGCTGTTGCGGCGCGTGCCCAGAGGGATGTTGCTGTCGGCGGCGACGGCCTCGACGTTGGGCAGCGCCGCGAGCCGCTCAAGGATGTGGTGGAAGAAGGCGATCTGCTGCGCCGCGTCGCTGTACTTGGCCGGCGGCAGAGAGACCTGCATGGCGATGGCGTTCCTCACGTCGAGCCCGGGGTCGGCCTCTTGGAGGTGGAGGAAGCTGCGCAGCATGAGGCCCGCGCCGATGAGCAGGACGAGCGCCAGCGTCACCTCGGCCACCACCAGCAGGCTCCGCAGCGGCCGGCGGCGGAAGCCCATCGCCGAGGTCTTGCCGCCCTCCTTGAGCACCTCGTTGAGGTCGGGCCGCGAGGCCTGCAACGCCGGGGCGAGGCCGAAGAGCAGCCCCGTCAGGACGGCGACGGCGACCGTGAAGGCGAGCACCGGGAGGTCGATCCCGACCTGATCGCGCAGGGGGTTGTTCGGCGGCAAGACCGCCACGAGGAAGCTCTTCGCCCAGACCGTCAGGAGCAGCCCGAGCGCGCCACCCATGAAGGCCAGCAGGACGCTCTCGGTGAGGAGCTGGCGGATCAGGCGCGGCCGGGTGGCCCCCATCGCCATCCGGATGGCGATCTCCTTCTCCCGCGTCGCCGCGCGCGCCAGCAGCAGGTTCGCCATGTTCGCGCAGGCGATGAGCAGCACGAGGCCGACCACGGTGAACAGAATCAGCAGGGCGGGGCGGATCATGCCGACGACGTGCTCGCGCAGCGGGACGACGCCCACGCCCCAGCCGGCGTTGGCGGCCGGGTGCTCCGCGGCGAGCCGCCCGGCCAGCGCGTTCAACTCGTTCTGCGCGCCGGCGGTGCCGACGCCCGGCCTGAGCCGCCCGAGGACGAGGTACATGCGCCGCCCGCGCGCGGCCGCCAACTCCTCCGGCGACGCCTCGGTCGTCAGCGGCACCCACAGACTCACCTGCTCGAACTGGAAGCTGGCCGGCAGCACGCCGACGACCGTGTACTTCTCGCTGTTGAGCAGGATGTCTTTGCCGACGATGCCGGCGTCGCCGCCGAAGCGGCGCTGCCAGAGGCCGTGGCTGAGGACGGTGACGCGCCCCCGGCCCGCCTTCTCCTCCTCGGGCAGGAAGGTGCGGCCGAGCATCGGCTCGGCGCCGAGCAGCGGGAAGATGGACGCCGCGGCGGAGGCGGCCTGCACGCGCTCCGGCTCGCCCTCGCTCGTCAGGTTGAACCCCGTGATGCGCAGCGCCGCCATGTGCTCGAAGGACTGATTCTGCGCGCGCCAGTCCACGAAGTTGAGCAGCGAGGCCGGCGAGCGGTTGACGCCCTGCTGGTTGTTCCTCTCCCAGACGATGGTCAACTGTTCGGGGTTCGGGTAGGGGAGCGGGCGCAGCAGCACCGTGTTGATGACGCTGAAGATGGCGCTGTTGGCGCCGATGCCCAGCGCCAGCGCGAGCACCGCGACGATGGTGAAGCCCGGATTCCGGAGCAGCATCCGCACCCCGTAGCGGAGGTCTTGAAGTATGTTTCCCATGTTTGCGTCTCCCTCGTTATTCGGTCTGCCGTGGTCGTCTCGCGTCGCCCCACTGCCACAGCCTGAGCGAAGGCGGCCCGCCTTCGACGGCGAGCGCCCCGGCGTAACGCGGGCCGGGCGACAGTTCCGCGAGCGACCAGCGCGAAGCCTCCGCGGGGTCGGCCTCGGTCGCCAGCAGCGCGGCCGGCGACCCCGGCGCGAGCGAGACGGTGAAGCCGTGCAGGGGGTGCGAGAGGCCCTCGCCGATGGCCTTGATGTAAGCCTCCTTGCGCGTCCAGCAGTTGAAGAAGGCGGCGGTCCGGGCGGCGGCCGGGAGCGCCCGCAGCATCGCCACCTCGCGGGCCGAGAAGAAACGCTCGGCCACGTCCGGCAGCGCGTTCCGCTCACACACTAACTCGACATCGACGCCGACCGCGCGCGAGCGCGTCACCGCGTAGAGCGCCACGCGGTGCGAGTGCGAGACGTTGAACTGCAACGCGCCGAGGCCGGCCCCTCCCTCCAGCGCGGGTTTGCCGTACTCGGTGTAGGAGAAGCGCAGGCGGGCGGGCGTCGCGTCGAGGTAGCGGCCGAGGATGTCGCGCAGCGCCCCGCGGGCGGTGACGAAATACTCCCTGTCAATCCGGAAGTAGAAACGGCCCGCCCGCCCCCGCTCGTCTTCGGCGAGGGTGTCCCACAGCGCCCGCCGCGCCGCCTCGCCCTGATTCAGATAGACGCGCCAGACGTGCGCCTCGCCCTCCTTCAACTGAAGGCGGCCCGGCGGGGCTTCCCATCGTGTTGTCGTCGGCGGCGGCATACGGGTGGGCGGAACTATAGCAGGGAGTTCCCTCCCGCCCTCGAATCGGGCGTCGGGCCGTCGTCACGGATGCGCCGGGCGGTGGACGGAAGCGGGCCGGGCAGAGGGCCGGAAAGGCCGTCCGGCGCGCCCCTCTCGGGCGGGCATGTTAGTTGAAGGGCTCAAGCCTCGACGCCGCGGAGCCGCTCTTCCAGCTCCGCGACCGTCGGCGCTTCGAAGAAGGCGCGCATCGGCAGGTTGACGCCGAGGGCTTCGCGGACGCGCCTGACGAGTTGGATCAACAGGACGCTGTCGCCGCCGAGGTCGAAGAAGCTGTCGTCGAGCCCCACGCTGGGGACGCCGAGGGCCTCCGCGAACAGCGAGCAGAGGACTTTCTGCTGCGGCCCTACGGGCGCGCGCCACGTCGGGGCGCTGCTGAATTCCGGGGCCGGCAGCGCGCGGCGATCAAGCTTGCCGTTCGGCGTGATGGGGAACTCTTCCAGCTTCACGACGGCGCTCGGCAGCGAGTAGTCCGGCAGGGCGGCCCTCAGTCTCTCCCACAGCCGGCGGACAACCTCGCGGTCGTCGGCCGGCCGCGCGACCGAGAGCAACTGCTCGACGGTCGCGCCGGCGAACAGCTTCTTGTAGAAGGCGGAGCCCTGAAACACGCGCTGGGCGAACGGCAGGCGGTAGAAGAAAGGCTTGGCGCCGTGCCGTTGGAAGACGCGCCCCTCAAGGCTGTAGTCCACGTGCCGTCCGTCCTCCGTGCTCGGCCGCCTGACGCAACGCCCTTCGACGCGGTCGCCGGCCTCGACCCGCAGGCCCGGCATGAAGACCGGCACGAAGACCGGGGCCTCGGACTCGTAGCGGCAGTCGCCGCGCCCGCCCGCGGCCCCGGACAGTCTGAGGGTCAGGGCGAAACCGCACAGGACGGCGTCGCGCGAGATCGTCAGCCGTATCGGGTGCGCGGCGGCCTCCTCGCCGCCGCCGGGCGCATCGCCCATCAACTCCTCGAAGACGCACTCGCCGGAGATGAAGCCGCCGGGCGGCAGTCGGTGCGCGCGCACCCGCAGGTCGAACGGGTAGCCGGCCGCGGCGAAAATTTGCCGCGCGTCTTCGTCGGCGTCGCCCCGAAACTCGGGCTTCTCTCTCAAGGCTTCCGGCAGCTCGACCGCCGACAAGTAGGTGACGCAGCTTTGCGGGTAGATGACCGTCTCCGCGCACATCAACTGCCGCAGCGTTCGGAGGCGGGCTTCCAAACCCTTGCTGCCGCCGATGTCGCCGAACAAGTCCGAGACGCAGATGTCTATGCGCCCCTCGACGCGCGGCGCTTCGTCGCCGAACAGGAGCGGGACGACGCGCCCCGGCTCGCCCTGCCGCGCGAGCCTCTCGGCTTGGGCGTACGACTCTGCGCCGCACGCCGCCACGTACACGCGCCGCGCGCCGCCCCCGACGCACGCGCGGGCCAGCAGGTTCTCTTCGTCGGCGCTGACGATGAGGATCGTCTTGCCGCGCGCGCCCTCGACGACCGGGCGGTAAAAAGGGTGCGCGTCGGCCCCGTTCCTCCGGCGCGGGGTGAGCGGCGACAGGTCGTGGAAGTAATCGTGGACGGCGGGCGAGAACCACGCCGCCTCGCGCTCGGCTGACGGCGCGGGCGCGCGCCCGGAATCCGTCAGCACGTAGGCGACCATGCGTTGCTGCCCGGGCTGATCCTCGCGGACGACGACCACCGCTTTCGACACGCCGGGGCAGCGTTCCAGAGTGGCTTCGACCTCCCCCAGCTCGATGCGGTGGCCGCGAAGCTTAACCTGCTGGTCGGCGCGGCCGACGAACTCAAGGTTCCCGTCCGCGCGTCGTCTCACCAAGTCGCCCGTCCGGTACAGCCTGCCGCCCGGCGCTTTGCCGAAGCGGTCGGGGACGAAGCGCTCGGCGGTCAGCCCCGGCCGGTTCAGATAGCCGCGCGCGAGGCCCGCGCCCCCGAGGTAGAGTTCCCCCACGACTCCCGGCGGGGCAGGGCTCATCCCCTGATCGAGCACGCGCAGCTCCATATTCGGGAGCGCCTTCCCGACGGGCGGCGTCGCGAGACTTTCCTCGACCGGCCGGCCGGCGCAGATGATCGTCCCCTCCGTCGGCCCGTACAAGACCCACACCTCGACCCCGCGCAAGACCTCCCTCATCTGCCCCAGCAGTTGCGCGTCCACGGCCTCGCCGCCGACGAAGACCCGGCGCAGACGCCCCGGCCCGCGGCCGTTCTCTTTCATCCAGCTCACGAGCTGCCGCATCAGCGTGGGGACGCAGTGCAGGAGGGTGATGCCGCCGAGGCTTTCGGCGAGGAGCTGCACGTCGAGCACGTCGCGGTAATCCCAGACCGCCACCGCGCCGCCGGCGCACAGCGGGTTGCACAACTCGAAGAGCGAGATGTCGAAGGAGAAGGAGGCGAGGCACGGCATCACGTCCGTCTGGTCGAAGCCGAATTTTTCGCGGCCGGCGGCCAGCACGTTGGCGAGGCCGCCGTGCGTGACCATCACGCCCTTCGGGCGTCCCGTCGAGCCGGAGGTGTAAATCACGTAGGCGAGGTTTTCGCCGCGCGCCAGCGGTTCCGGGTTGTCCGTACGTTGCTGCTCGACGAGGCCCCGGCAGTCTTCGAGGCAGACGGCCGAGGCGGCCGCGTCGTCCGCCAGCTTCGCCGCGGCGTCGCGGTTCGCGAGCAGCACCTTCAAACGCGCGTCGGCCAGCATGTGGCGGAGGCGCTCGGCCGGGTAGTCTGGGTCGAGCGGGACGTAAACCCCGCCGGCCTTGAAAATCCCGAGCAGCGCGACCAGAGCCTCGGCGGAGCGCCCCAGCATCACCCCGACGCGGGTCTCCGGCCCGACCCCGGATTTTTTCAGGAAGTGGGCCGTCTGGTTGGCCCTTTTGTTCAGCTCGGCGTAGGTGAGCCGGTGCGCCCCGTGGACGAGCGCCGTCCTCTCCGGAGTCCTTGCGGCCTGCGTCTCGAATAACGCCTGAATTAACTGCGGGGGGGAGCCGGACGCGCCCCCGCCCCGCTCAGGGGCGTGCCGGACGGGCCCGCGCCCGGCATGGAGCTGCTCGCTGGTCGTCGCTCGAAACTGTCGCATCCCCGGTACCTGCCTTTGTTCTCACGCGGGGCGGGCCGCGCGCGCCTCGAACCTAATCGCCCGCGGCGGCGCCGGCCGGGACTTCACGCCACCTGAGGCCGTCGGCCGAGGGGATGAGTCCGCCGTCGAAGAGCGGCTGCTCCTCGCCGCGCTTGACCCCGGCGCTGGCCTGCGTCTGGAGCTGCGTGGCTTCTTCGACCAGCGCGTCGAGGAACGAACCCTTCTCCGACGCGAAGTAGGGCGCGGCCGCGTCGTCCTCGGCGTCCTCCAGTTGCCGCAACTTCTCTTTGATTCGCTCGACCTGCACGCTGTCGACCAGCAGCTCCTCGTCGCGCTGGAGGTTCGAGACGCCGGCCACCAGCGTGACGAAGGCTTCCTCGCTCGACGCGCCGTCGCGGAGAATCTTGCGCGCCCGCCAGAAGTAAGAGTCCTCGCGCTGGTGCATGTCGTAGAAGGAGGTCAGGAATTCGTAGAAGTTCCTGAACTCGCGGCGGTACCTCTTCTCGAACTCCTCGAAGCAGCGCGTCTCGTCCATGCCGTCATTGAGGACGGAGTTGATCGAGCGGGCGGCGAGCAGGCCGGAGTAGGTGGCGAGGTGGACGCCCGAGGAGAAGACCGGGTCGATGAAGCAGGCGGCGTCGCCGACGAGGAGGATGCCGGGCGACCAGAAACGCTCGTTCGTGTAAGACCAATCCTTCCTCACGCGGAGCTGGCCGTAGACGCCTTCGGTGACGCGCGTCGCGTTCGCCAGCAGCCGGGATATCTCGGGGCAGGAGTCTATGAAGTGCTTCATGGCCTCCTCGTAGCCCCCTTTGAGCTGGTCGGCGTACTCCTTCGACACCACGGCGCCGACGCTGGTCAGCTTGTCGGAGAGCGGGATGTACCAGAACCACCCCTCCTTGAAGGCGGCGCAGAAAATGTTGCCGTCGCGCGGCGGGGGGAAGCGGCCGCCGTTCTCGTAGTAGCCGAAGAGCGCGAGGTTCTGGAAGAAGTTGGAGTAGATGCGCTCGCCGACGTGCTGGTAGACGCGGCTCTGGTGGCCGGAGGCGTCAACGACGTACCGCGCCGCGGCCGTGCCGACGTTGCCGTCGGCGTCCGCGAACTCGACGCCGCAGGCCCGCCCGTCCTCGAACAGAAGCCCCCTGACCGAATGGCCCTCGCGCACGTCCACCCCCTTGTGGGCCGCGTTCTTCAGGAGCAGGTGGTCGAACTTCGCCCTCTCGACCTGATAGGCGTAAGCCTTCGGGGCCGAGATTGAGGCCGCCGTGCTGAAGGCGAAAGTCCACGGCTCGGGGTTGGTGCCCCACCTGAACGTGCCGCCCAGCTTGCGCACGAAGCCCGCCTTCTTCAGCTCTTCGGAGAGGCCCAGAATCTTGCACACCCCGTGAATCGTCGCCGGCAGTAAAGACTCGCCGATCTGGTAGCGTGGGAACTTCTCGCGCTCTAAGAGCAGCACCCGGTGGTTTTGCATGGCGAGGACGGTGGAAGCCGTTGACCCGCCGGGGCCGCCGCCGATCACCACCACGTCGAAATCCTCAGCACTCGCGCGCATCACATTCCTCCCTCGATTCAGTTGTGGGATTGATAAAGAGTTTGGGGTTCGGGCCCGCGCAGGCTACCGCCGTGAGATGCGGAACGCCTCCGTCGGGGGCCGAGATTACGCGGTCACTCTCAGCTAGCAGGGCCGACCAGACTTGAACGAACTGCCGGCGGCTCGGGCCGAAAATTCGTGAGGGGTCACAGGTGAAGCGCGGGCAGGATAATAGCAGAACATTCTCGGTCGGGGTCAAAGAATTTTTCGCCGCCGCCGATAGCCTTGAACGCCGGCGACTTAGAGGCGACGACTGACCGGGAGGCGGGCCGGCCCCCGCCGCCTGACGCCGCCGCAGTTTCAGGCGGTGAAGCGGCCCGGCCCCGCTTCGCGCGCCTGCCCGAGTGAGACGAGGGTGTGGAGGAGTTCTTCGACGCGCTCGACGCGGGCGCGGAGGAACTTGCGCGCGAGTTGGGCGGGGGTGACGACGCCGGGCTGGGCGGCGAGCATGTGGCGGAGGGCGCGGGCCTGCTCGGGCAGGGCGCGGGGCCACTCCTGCTTCTTCTCTCTGGCCTTGCCGGGCGCGGCCGCCTCGAAGCCCTCGGCGAAGCCCGCGGAGACGCCGGCGGCTGGCCGCTGGTAGGCGGGGCGGAGCCAGCGCACCAGCCCGCGGCGCTCCTCGGCGGCGCGCTCGGCGTTGAGGCGCACGAGGCGTTCTAAAATCTCTTCGTCGGCGAGCGCGCGCGGCCAGCCGTAGGCGTCGGCGACGGCCGCGTCCAGTTCGTCGTGAAGCTGCCGGAGGACGGAGACCAACCCCTGCTCGTGTGTCGCCCGCTCGCGCCCGGACAAGGGCCCGCCCGCGCGCAGCTTCTCCAAAACGTTATACATCTCCGTCAGCGTCAACGTCGGGTGCTGCGCCTGCTGCCGCTTCCGGTGCGCGTCCAACGCCTCGCCCAACTCCCTCACCCGCGCCCTCTGCGACTCGCTGCAATCAGGAAACGGGAACGGGTCGAAGCAGCGCGTCTTGTTGTAGACGGGGCGATCTTCTAAAGTGCCGCCAGCGGCCAGCGCCCAAGTAACGTGGATGTGACTCGACAGCACGCCCAAAAAGTAAGCATCATCAAAGGCAAAGTTCGTGAGCCTGTTATCAGGCAAGATAGAACTATCGAGAAAGATGAAGAAGCGGTGCTTTGAAGTTTCGGGCGTAGAGATGTAACGCTCAAGCCCGACAAGCGCGGGGCGGAAGGTTCCGATAGGCTCGCCGAAAATCCACCAGTTGTCACGACGCGAGGGACGGTTATTGTGGTCGCGCTCAGGCTTTACGCGCTCATAAACCCACTGGTAAACCTCCGGGTATCTCTGGCGGACTTCTTCCGCCGTCAATCCGTAAAGGTCAATCACCATTACGCCGCGCGCTGTGCCCGTTAGGTCTCGGCCGTGGCGGTAGTGGCGGATGTGGTTCTCAAGTCCCGGTATTCGCCCGAGTCCGAGCCGCGCGGCTTCCTCCGGCGTCACGATGAAGCCTGCCCCGTGGAGCTTAACGCCGGGGCAACTTATATCTTGATTCGCCTTCAGCGGCTCAGCACTGGCGACGTTCGCGCCAACGTTTAGGTCTGCGTGAATCTTGCCGCGCCGTTCGGCAACCTCAACCTTAATGCCTTCGCCGCCATCGTCCGTCTCGTTGACGACTCGGACGAGCGTGCCTTCGCGCTCGCCGGCCTCGGCGACGGTCATCGAGATGCGGACGGCCGCGCCCTCCGTCTCCTCAACCCACGGGTGGTCGGGCACGGCGTAGACGAGCGAGAGCGGATTCTTCGCCGCCATGTGTCGCTCAAGCACGCGGCGGTTGAAAGTCTGCCGCAGGCTGTTCGTCGCGATGAAGCCGAAGCGCCGGAGCCGGCCCGCGCGCGCCAGTTCGGCGGCCTTGTCCCACCAGTACATGACGTAATCGCTGCTCTCGGGCACCTCCTTATAAATCCCGCGCAAAGCCTCGACGTAACCGTCGCCGAGCACCGAGCGCATCCGCCAGTTGCCGATGAAGGGCGGGTTGCCGACGATGAAGTCGGCTTGGGGCCAGTCGGCGGGGCGGGGGTTGGTGTAGCGCAGGAGGGGGACGCGGGCCGCGTCGTCGGGCACGTCCTCGCCGGTGACGGGGTGCGGTTTGAGGGTGCGGCCGTCCCAGCGGGTGACGGGGCGGCCCGCGTCGTCCGTGACCGCCTCGACGGCGTCGTAGGCGAGCACGGCGTCGCGCGTCTCGATGTTGTGGAAGCGCTTGAGGACGGGCACGGGCGGGGTCGCGTCGCCGCGCGTGCGGAAGTGCCACTGGAGGTAGCCGATCCAGAGGACGAGGTCGGCGATGGCCGCCGCGCGCGGGTTCTTCTCGACGCCGAGCAGCTGGTGCGGGTCGACGCTCATGCCCGCGTCTTCGAGCACGCCCTGCCGCTCGCCGAAGCCGTGGAGCGCGTCGAGCACCTCGCCTTCGAGCCGCTTCAAATGCTCCAGCGTGACGTAGAGGAAGTTGCCCGTGCCGCAGGCCGGGTCGAGCACGCGCACGCGGCACAGGCGGCGGTGGAACTCCTTGACCGTCGCGGCCGCCTCGGCGTCGCGCCCGTCGTCGTGCAGCCTGACGGCCGCGACCAGCGTCGCCTCCCACTCCTCGCGCAGCGGCTCGATGACGGCCGGCATCACGAGCCGCTCGACGTAGGCGCGCGGCGTGTAGTGCGCGCCGAGCATGTGCCGCTCGCGCGGGTCGAGCGCGCGCTCAAGCAGCGTCCCGAAGATGGCCGGCTCCACGTCGCGCCAGTCGAGCCGGCTCGCCTCGGCCAGCAGGCCCAGTTGCTCTTCGGTCACGGGCAGCGCCTCGACGCTCTCGAAGAGCCCGCCGTTGAAGCGCAGCAGAGTCTCGCGCAGGACGGGCGAGAAGCCGCCCTCGTTCATCGTCCCCCACAGGCCGGAGACCAGCGCCGGGAATTTACCGGCGCTCCCGCGCAGGCTCTCCAGCAGGCTCGTCCAGCCGCGCTCCGGCAGCAGCCGCATGTCCTCGGCGAAGGCCGTGAAGATGACGCGCATGAGGAAGTGCGCGACGCGCTCGGGCGCGTGGCCGCCCGCTTCGAGCGAGCGCGCGAGCGCGGCCAGACGCTCGGCCATGCGGCGCGTGACGCGCGCGCTCTGCCGGCCGGGGTCGAGCGCCAGCGGGTCTGTCCACACCAGACGCAGGCGCTCCCTGATCTCTTCGCGCGCGAGGTCTTCGAGGAGGATGCGGTGGCTGCGCGAGTCGGGGAAAGGGACGTAAGTCTTGCCGGCCCGGCTGAAGTCCGAGTAAAGCTCGACGGAGTAGCCCACGTCGGTGACGACGACGAAGGGCGGGTTGCCTTCCTCGGGCGGCAAAGCCCTGACGTACTGCTCGGCCTGCCCGCGCGCCTCGCGCATCGCCACGTCCCACCCGCGCGTGCCGCGCACGGCCGTCCCGCGCCTGACCCTGCGCCCGCCCGCGGGGGCCGCGCCCGCGCCGTCGAAAAGTGGGGTGGAGGCGGACGCGCGCTCGCTGCCCTGCTTGGCTTCGAGCACGAAGCAGCCGCGCCGGTAGAGGTCTATGCGGCCGGGGCTGGTGGTGCCGTCGCCGTTGTGGAAAGTGACGGCGCGCTCGAAGACGTAGGCGTTCCGCTCGTCGTCGGCGCGCGCGGGTTCCGGCCGCGGCAAGCCCAGCAGCTCGCACAGCTCGCTCAGGAAGAGTTGGTAGTTGGCCCGCTCGGCCGCCGCGGAGTTCTTCCAGCGCGCGATGAAGTCGGCGAACGGGTCTTGGCTGGCGTCTAAATTCATAAGAGAGCTACCCGGCCCGCGGCATTGTAAAACGTCGGGCGGCCGGGCGTCAGCGGCCCCGCCGACGCGGCCCGCGATTCTCAAGTCTAAGGCGGCGCGGGGGCAAAAATGTGTTGACAATTTAACGTTACCGGATTATTGTTGCGCGCGCTTTCGTGGCGAAAGCTCGCTTGTGCCGCTGCGCTAGTAGCTTCTCATCCGAAGTCTTCACCCCGAAGTCCCAGCTACAGCACGCGAGGTTGTCCTGCTCGTCGGGGTCGTCGCTTTCAAAAATTTCCCGGTTGCCACGTCATAGCTAAGCGGAAGTATCTTCTGGCAGACCCTGACCAGCAGCCTTGCCGTCCCTGTCGCCTCGTTCGCGTTGAGAATCGAATCGTCAAAGGGGTTTGAGACGGGCCGTGGCCTGCGCCGGGCCGGGGCGGGGGTTTTCCCGTCCGCGGCGCGGCCCGACCCGCGGAGGTGTCGTTTGCCGCTACTTCGGGGAAAGCCTTTGCCCTTGAGGGCCGCCGCGGCCGCCTGCGTCGTGGCGCTGGCCGCGGCGCTCGCCGGCTGCCCGAAGGGGCCGAAGGTGCTCACCAAGCGGCTGCCGGGCGGGCCGAAGGAGAGCAGGATCAGCGTGCGGGTCAACGTCGCCGACAACGCCAACAGCGGCAACCCCGTCGCCGTCGACCTCGTCCTCGTCGCCGACAAGGAGCTGCTCAAAGAGTTGCAGAAGCTGCCGGCCAGCGAGTGGTTCGAGAAGCGGAACCAGTTCATCCTCGACCACCCGAAGGAGGGCGAGCTGGTGGTGACGCGGTGGGAGTGGGTGCCGGGGCAGGTCATCAAAGTGGATCAGATGAGGGTCGCGCCCGAGGTCAAGGCGGCGCTCATCTTCGCCAACTACTTCAACCCCGGCGAGCACCGCGCCGTCATCGACCCGCGGCGCGACGTGCAGATCAGGCTCGGGGAGCGCAAGCTCGAAGTCTCGCAGGTGAAGAAGTGAAGGGGTAGGGGCCGGGCGGCCGGCCGCCGAAAGCAGTCAGGCATGGACGCGCACCAGATACCGGAATCGATCCAGTGGCACGAGGGGCTGCTGCTCACGCCGCAGCACTTCCAGCAGCTCGCGCTGCGGCAGGAGGCGCTGCTGCAATACGTCGCGGGCGGCGTCGCCCCCTTCGGCTGGGGCGCGCGCTACTTCAAGATCGATCAGGCGAGCCTCGTCGGCGGCACGCTGCGCGTCATCGAGGTCGAGGCGGTGATGCCGGACGGCCTCGTCGTCTCGCTCGGCTCGCGCCGCGGCGAGGAGCTGCGCGTCGACCTCACGCCCCACGCCGAGCGGATGAAGGAGCGCGCGGTGGCCGTCCACCTCGCCGTCGCCGCCCGCGAGGCCGACTCGCTCACGCGCGGCGACCTCGCGCGCTACGACTCGGTCGAGGGCGACCCCGTGGCCGACGAGAGCACGGGCGAGGGGCAACTGCGCATCCAGCGCCTGCGCCCGCGCCTGACGCTGCTCGTCGGCGACGCCCCGCCCAAGAAGTACGTCAGCTTCCCGCTCGTCAAGGTCGCCTACAAGGACGAGTCGTTCGCGCTCACCGACTTCATCGCGCCGACGCTGAGCGTGCCGCGCCAGTCGCCGCTCGGCGTGATGTGCGGGGCGG
>DATMVI010000395.1:0-5954 GCA_035563275.1 Pyrinomonadaceae bacterium | reverse complement strand
GCCTAAAGAGCGCAGGTGGCGGGCCAGTTGGTTCGAGCGCTCGTCGAGCCGGCGGTAGGTGAGGCGCTCGCCTTCGCACGCGACGGCCTCGGCGTCGGGGGCGCGGCCGGCCTGCTCGGCGAACAGCGCGTGGACGGTGCGCCCGCGCGGGTAGTCCCGCCCCGTGTCGTTGAATTCGACGAGGAGGCGGTGGCGCTCGCGCGGGTCGAGGAGGGCGAGGTGAGAGAGGGACTGCGCGGGCGCGGCGACCGCCGCGCGCAGGAGGGTTAGGTATTGTTGGCTGAGACGTTCGACGTTGGCGCGCTCGTACGCCGCGGGATCGTAGTGAAAATCGAGGCGCAGCCGGTGGCCTCGGTTGACGGCCGTGAGCTTGAGCTTGAGCGGCTCCGTGTGGCTGTAGAGTTCTTCGCAGTTGAAGGTTAAATGTTCGGCGGGCTGCGGGTCAGTCCACGACACGTACTCGTAGCCGATGCCGTCGGCGCGCTCGGGAAGCCGGTCCGAATCGGCCGGCGAGTAGTATTCCTGCCACTCGGAAGCTTGCCCGTGCGACTCTTCGAGCTGGCGGATGATGTCGTCGAGGGAAGAATTTTTCTGGAAGGGCGTTTTGACGGGCGCGTACTTGGTGAAGAGACCTAACGACTCGTATAAGTCTTCATACTTTCTGCCGTCGAGGGCGACCCGCGTCAAAACCTCCGGCCTCCCCGTCAGTCGCCACAGGAGGCTCTGCCAGCCGGCCAGCAGCAGCAGCTCAAGGCCGGTGCCCGCGCGCCCCGCCTCGGCCTCCAAATGCCTCAGCTCTTCGGCGCCCAACTCCTGACTGACAACGCCCCGGTCGTCCCCAACCGGCTCGCCTTCGGCCCGCGCCGTTTCGCCACGCGCGGGCCTCTCGCCCGCGGCGCTCCCGGCTTGCGCGCCGCCTTCGGGCGCGGATTTTTCCAGCGGCAGAACCGGCGCGGGGACGCCCGCCGACTCCTTCTCGCGCTGCTCCCAAAACCGCAGCCCTTCGGCCGCTTCTTCGGACTCCAAAAGCTCGCGCTGCCATTCACAGAATTGGACGTATTGCACCACGTCGTCGGGCGACTGCGACCGGCCCGCGGCGGCGGCCGAGAGTTCCGCCAGCTCACGCGCGATGTTTTGCAGCGTCCGCGCGTCGGCGCAGAGCGGCGGCAGGCTGAGCACGAGCGCGTGCTGCGCGGCGGCGAGCTTCACGAGGCAGGCGCGCAGCACCTCGCCCCCCTCGGGGTCGAAACTGCGCGCCCGCTCAAGCCGCAACTGCTCGTCTAAAAACTGCCGCTGCCGCGCCTTATCCATCTCGCCCGCGTCGTGCTGGCGGAGCGTGAACGCGGGGCGGTCGAGGATGACTTGCAGCGGCAACTCCATGCCGGGCAGCAGGCGGAAGGCCGTCCTCAGAATCTCGTGCCGGTCTATCAGGCGGCGCAGGTGCTCGGCGAGGGCGTCGGGGCGGAGCGCGCCTTCGACGAGGAGCGCGCACTGTGCAGTGTGACGGAAGGGGCGGTCTGTCCGGAGCCACAGCCGCGTCTGTTGGGGAGAGAGACGATAGCCTTCAATTTGTTGGTGGGTCATAGTCTTCTTCTCTCTTTGAGAGTTCGCAAGGAACCGGGTTGGGTTTGGAAAGGTGCGCCGAGATGTTTACACCCGCTCCGTTTAAATTTCAAGAAATGTTTTTTTGGACGTGTATTATCGGCCAAACAGCGGCCGGGGCGGGGCGCGGGCGGGGTTCGGTAGGGCCGTGGCCGCCGCGGCCGGAAGATTTTACTCGGCCGCGCGCGGGCGGAAGATGTATATAATGCGTCCCGCGCACGTCAGCCGATTCGCAGACCGGGCCTCGGCCCGCGCCGCCCGCGCGCGTGGCCCGACACCTTTTTCCCTGACCACAGGAGCAGACAGATGAACCGCAACGCACGGGCTTTCGCGACGCTCGCCCTGACCCTCCTGCTCTGGCCGAGCCCCGCCGCGCTCTCCGCGCCGAACCCGCGGGGCCGGGCCGCCCTGCTCAAAGGCGGACGGACGGGGGCCGCCGGGGTCGCCGCGCCGAGGCAGGCCGCCGCGCTGCCGGGGCTGCGGCAGTACGTCGAAGGGGTCATGAAGGAGATTCCGGTCGTCCCCGGCTTGGCGGTCGCGGTCGTGAGGGGCGACGAGGTCATCTTCGCCGAGGGGTTCGGCTACCGCGACCTCAAGGCCAAGCTGCCGGTCGGCCCGCGGACGCGCTTCTACATCGCCTCGACCACCAAGTCGTTCACCGCGACGGCCGCCCGGATGCTCGCCGACGAAGGCAAACTTGATCTGGACGCGCCGATTAAGAACTACTTCCCGAGCCTCGTCCTCAAGGCGCCCCTGTCGACCGAGCAGATCAGCGTCCGCGACCTGCTCACGCACCGCCACGGCATCAGGAACGAACCCGTCCAGTTCAGAACCGCCTACACCGGCCAGTTTACCGACGACGAAATCTTCCGCCTGCTGGCCGAGGCCACCTCCCCGATCACGCCCGAGTTCAGGTATTCGAACGTCGGCTACATCGTCGCCGCCTACGCGATGGAGAAGGTCGCGGGCGCGCCGTGGCAGAAGCTCGTCGAGCAGAAGATTCTGGCGCCGCTCGGCATGGGCGACACCTCCAGCTACGCCTCGGCCGCGGAGGCCAGCTCCGACTACGCCCTGCCCTACCTCTTCGAGGGCGGCACCTTCGTCGAGCTGCCTTACAAGGAGGACAACACGATGCACGCGGCCGGCGGCATGGTCTCCAGCGCCCGCGACCTCGCCCGCTGGCTCGTGATGAACATGAACGGCGGGCGCTACGAGGGGCGGCAGGTCATCGGCCGCGCCTCGCTCGAAGAAATCCTCGCGCCGCAGATCAACCAGAAGCGCGACTTCTACAAGTTCGGCCGCTACGCCTACGGCCTCGGGTGGAACATCGGCACCTACGAAGGCGACAAGCTGCTCCACTGCTTCGGCGAGTTCAACGGCTTCCGGCCGCACGTCTCGTTCATGCCGGAGCACCGCATCGGCGTCGTCGTCCTCGCCAACGAGAGCCGCGACGCGCTCTTCATCCCCGACCTCATCGCCTCCGACATCTACGACCACCTGCTGCGGAAGCGCCCCTTCGACGCCGCCTCGAACCCGAAGGTGAAGGAGTACGCCGCCATGCTCCAGAAGCAGAGGGACGAGCGCGCCAAGCGGGCGGCCGCGAGGGAGCGCGAGAGGGAGGCGGGGGGGCGCCCGGCCCACGCCGCCGCGGCCTACGCCGGCGAGTACCGGAGCCCGCGCATGGGCAGCATCCGTGTCGAGGCCGCGGGCGACTCCCTGACGGCGAAGTTCGGCAACCTCTCGGGCAGGCTGGAGCATTACCGGGGCGACCAGTTCATCGTCACCTTCATCCCCGGCGAGCCGTTCATGTTCTCTTTCAAGGGCGGGGCCGAGGGCGTGGCGGCGCTCAGCGTCAACGGCGAGGCGTTCGAGAAGGTGGGCTGAATCCGGCGGGCCTGAAGTTGACGACGGCCGCCGCGCGCCGGGAGGCCGCGGGGAATGTTCCCCCGCCCCCGGACGCGCGGCGGCCGGTTCGCTACCTGACCACCACGTTGACGAGGCGGCGGTTGGGCTGCACCACGGAGACGACGCGCTCGACGGTCTTCCCGGCCGTGTAGCGCATCAGCGTCGAGTCGGCGAGCGCGAGCGCCTCCAGCTCGTCGCGCGTCACGTCGGCGGGCACGACGATGACCGAGCGCTTCTTGCCGTTGACCTGAATCGGAACCTCGATCTCGTCCTCGCGCGTCTTCTCCGGGTCGAACGAAGGCCACTCGAAGTTGACGACCGACCTGAGCCGCTCGTGCTCGGCCGCGAAGAGGCGGCTCGCCAGCTCCTCGCCCACGTGCGGGGCGAACGGCGAGAGCAACAGCACCAGCGCGCGCATGTGGGCGGGGGCGACCCGCTCCTGCCTGAGCATGGCGTTGGTCAGCTCCATCAGGGCCGCGATGGCCGTGTTGTGCCGCAGCGCGTCGATGTCGCCCGTCACCTTGCGGATGGTCTTGTGGACGAGGCGATCTACCTCGGGGTCGGGCGGCGCGCCCTCGCCGCCCACGTTGCCCGCCAGCCTCCAGACGTTTTGCAGGAAGCGCAGCAGGCCGACGATGGCCTCGGGCTGCCACGGCTTGCTCGCGTCGAGCGGCCCCATGAACATCTCGTAGAGGCGGAAGGTGTCCACGGTGAACTGCTCGATGACCTCCTCGGGCGGGATGCCGTTCTTGTAACGCTTGCCCATCTTGCCGGGGTCGATGACGAGCCGCTCGCCCGTCTCCCGGTTGAAGGGCACGCGCCGGCCGCCCTCCTCGCGGAAGGCCACGTCGTGCACGTCCACGTAGACGCCGCGCGCGTCGCGGTAGGCGTCGGCCGTAATCATCCCCTGATTGTAGAGCTTGTTGAAAGGCTCGGGCGTCGAGACCTCGCCGAGGTCGTAGAGCACCTTGTGCCAGAAGCGCGCGTAGAGCAGGTGGAGCACGGCGTGCTCGGCCCCGCCGACGTAAAGGTCGACGGCCCCGGCGGCGGCGCGCCCGTCCGGCAGGCGGCGGACTGCCCAGTAGCGCTCGGCCTCGCGGCCGACGAACGCCCCGGCGTTCGAGGGGTCGAAGTAGCGCAGGTAGTACCAGCAGGAGCCGGCCCAGTTGGGCATGGTGTTGGCGTCGCGCCGGAAGCGTCGCACCTCGTAGCGCCGGCCGTCGAGGACGACGCGGCCGCCCTCTTCGCGCGCGTCGTCTCCGAGCAGCCTCACCGACCCGTCTTCGAGCACGACGCCTCTGACATGCATCCACTCCGAGGCCCGCGCCAGCGGCGGGGCCGGCACGGAGTCGGGCGACTGGCCCGTGACCGGCTCGAAGTTCTTCAGCTCCGGCAGGCGCACCGGCAGCTCGCCCTCGGCCAGAGGGTGGAGGCGCTCGGTCTCTTCGTCGAAGACCATCGGGAAAGGCTCGCCCCAGTAGCGCTGGCGGCTGAAGAGCCAGTCGCGCAGCTTGTACTGAACCGTGACTTTGCCGATCCCCTCGGCCACGACCCACGCGTTGATCTTCGCCTTCGCCTCGGGCGTGGCGAGGCCGTCGATGCCGACGCGCCCGCCCGCGGAGTTGACCGCGACGCCCTCGCCCGCGAAGGCGTCGGCGAACTCGCCGGGGTGTTCGAGGTAGTGAGCCCTCACCGCCGCGGGGTCGCCCGCCGCGAGCGCCGCCGGCTTGTTCGCCTCCAGCCACTCGTCGGGCGGCTGCACGACGACCTTGAGCGGGAGCGAGAAGGCCTTCGCGAACTCGAAGTCGCGCGAGTCGTGCGCGGGCACGGACATGATCGCGCCCGTGCCGTAGCCGGTGAGCACGTAGTCGGCGATCCAGATGGGAACCTCCTCGCCGGAGGCGGGGTTGACGGCGTAAGCGCCGGTGAAGATGCCGGTCTTCTCCGCCTCCTGCGCCTGACCGCGCGCGGCCTTCACGAGCGCGGCCCGCTCCTGATAGGCCCTCACGGCCTCGGCCTGCCCCGGCGTGACGAGCCGGTTGACGAGCGCGTGGTCGGGCGCGAGCACGAGGAAGGTGGCGCCGAAGAGCGTGTCGGGGCGCGTCGTGAAGACGGTGATGCGCGCCTCGCCCCCTTCGCGCGTGCGCGCGCGGAAGTTGATCTGCGCGCCCTCGCTGCGGCCGATCCAGTCCTTCTGCATCTGGACGATGCCCTTCGGCCAGTCCAGCTCGGCGAGGTCGCCGATGAGGCGGTCGGCGTAGGTCGTGATGCGCAGCATCCACTGCTTGAGCGGCCGCTTGTAGACGGGGAAGTCGCCGCGCTCGCTCCTGCCCTCGTTGGTCACCTCCTCGTTCGAGAGGACGGTGCCGAGCATCGGGCACCAGTTGACGGCCACCTCGTCCACGTAGGCGAGGCGCGCGCGGTCGAGCGCCGCGGGCAGCTCGTCA
>DATMVI010000394.1:0-17937 GCA_035563275.1 Pyrinomonadaceae bacterium | reverse complement strand
GCCCGGTCTGGTCGGGGTCGGTCGGCGGGCTGCTCGGCGTCGGGCCGCTTCAGGCCAACGTCGTCGTGGCCTACGACGGCACGCTCCCGGCGCCGCAGTGGAACCTGAAGGCCGCGCTGGCGCAGCCCATCACAGTGCAGGACTTGATCAAGCAGTTCTTCGCCGCCGGCGGCGTCTACGACCTCCCCGACTTCCTGCCGGGCACGCTGACCATCACGACCTTCGCCATCGACGCCACGATCCCGACCGCGGCGGGCAACACGAGCACGACCTACGCGATTGACGTCAGCTTCTCGTGGGTCTTCAAACTCGGCGAGCAGAGCGTCGGCATCGACCCGGCCACCATCGCCTTGAAGTACGACGGCGCGCAGCCCTCGGGCCAGCAGTTCTCCGGCGCGGTGGCGGCCACGTGGATTTACGAAGCCATCAACCTTGAGCTGCTCCTGACCTACAAGTTCGGCTACGTGAAGGGCGTCGCCAGCCAGACGCTCTCGCTCACGTGGGAGGGCTTCACGGCCACCTACACGAGCGCCGACAACCAAGTCGCCTTCACGCTCAAGGGCTGGAGCATCGGCTCGCTGATTCAGGCGCTCGTGCGCACGCTCGGCGACCCCTACTTCACGCTGCCGTCGCCGTGGGACTTGCTCAATCAGGTCTCGCTCGACGGCCTGAGCGTCATCGTCTCGCTCCAGAGCGGGCTCTCCTTCTCGCAGCGGCTCTCGGCCAGCTACACGCTGTCGAGCCCGCTGAATCTGGGCTTCATCGTCATCAACAGCCTCGTCTTCCGGCGCGACACGACGGGCAAGGTGACGCTCGCCATCGACGGCTCGTCGCCGATCAGCAGCTCGCTCGGCGACCTGATGAACCCGCAGAAGGGGCAGGACGTGCAGAACATGCCGAACGTCCCCGGCCGCGGCAACGACTACTTCAAGGTCTTCCTGCTCGTCCTCGGCCAGCGCATCGGCATCAGCGGCAGCTCCAGCTTCGCCAACACGCAGGCGGTCATCACCGCCCTCCAGAACGTGCCGAGCACGACGGCGAAGCTCAACCCCGTCAACCCGGCCGAGGGTTCGGCGCCGGGGCAGCCCTACTACAACCAGAGCAACAACTGGCTCATCGCCGGCCACCTCGGCCTGCTCCGCGTCGGCAGCGTGTGGACGGTCGACGCGATGGTCGTCTTCAACGACCCGAACCTCTACGGCCTGCGCCTCGCGCTGGCCGGCGCCAAGGCGGGCGGGCTCGCCGGCCTCGCCATCGACATCCTCTACAAGAAGATCACCGACGACGTCGGCCTCTTCCAGATCAACTTCACCTTCCCCGACGCGATCCGCAACATCAACATGGGCGCCGTGTCGATCACGCTGCCGCAGATCGGCATTCAGGTCTACACCAACGGCGACTTCCTGATCGACATCGGCTTCCCCTACAACCTCGACTTCAGCCGCTCGTTCGCCATCTACGCCATCGTCTACGGCGTCCCCGTCATGGGGGCCGGCGGCTTCTACTTCGGCAAGCTGAGCAGCGCGACGGCCACGCAAGTCCCGCAGACCACGAAGGGCACGTTCGACCCGGTCATCGTCTTCGGCATCGGCCTGCAACTCGGCCTCGGCTACAACTTCACCGAGGGGCCGCTCAGCGCCGGCTTCTCGCTCACCGTCTTCGGCATCGTCGAGGGCGTCATCGCCGCGTGGCACCCGTACTCCGCCGCGGAGACGGCGCGCTCCGTCACCGCGCTCGGCGACTCCCTGCAAAGCGACTACTACTTCAAGATCAGCGGCACGGTCGGCGTCATCGGGCTGCTCTACGGCAAGATCGATTTCGCGATCATCTCGGCCACGGTCAACGTCAACATCACGCTTTCGCTCCAGATCACCTACGAGTCGTACCGCGCCATCCCGCTCATCGCCACGGCGAGGGTGGACGTGAGCGTCTCGGTCAAGATCAACTGCGGGCTGTTCTCGATCAGCATCTCCTTCTCGTTCCGCATGACGGTGAGCGCGAAGTTCGTCATCGGCTCGAACGACCCCGCGCCGTGGGACGACTCGCAGACGCTGCCGCGCGTGCGCACGGCGCTGCTCCACGCCGGGCCGGACGCGGTGGCCGCGCGCGCCGCCTCGCTGCGGCCGCGCCAGAAGAGGGTGGTGCGCAGGGCCGGCGCCGCCGCGCCCACGCTCAGGGTGCTGGCGTCGCCGCAGTACACCGTCCTCGCGCCCGAAGGCGCGACGAGCTACGGCCAGCAGCAGGGCGCGTTCGTCTTCCTGCTGGCGATGGACGCGCCGACCGCCGCCGGCGGCGCGCCCACCGGCCAAACCTCCTTCGACCAGCTCGCCGCCGCCTTCTTCCCGTGGGTCATCGACACGCTCGGCAACCCCGAGGGCGACGCCGTCGACCTCGAAGACGCGGCCGGCGCGACCGTCACGCGCGACGAGCTGGAGGCCTACGTGAAGAAGCTGGCCGACTTGGCGAACCCGCCGCTCGACATGGCCGGGCTGCTCGGCTTCATGGCCTCCGCCTTCACGCTCAACGTCGAGACGCCCGCCTACGCGCAGAGTTCCGGCGACGAGAAGTTTTTCAAGGCGGGCGCGAGCGCGTTCCCCGTCTTCGACGGCCTGTCGCTGACCGTGCCCGACCCGGCGGGCGGCTCCGGCACGAAGCCCATCGACTTCGAGCAGTACGCCACGGCGACTTCCGCCTACCGGCAGACCGTCGCCGACACGTTCGCCGAGGTCGAGGCCACCATCGAGGCGCAGAACCAGCCGGCCGGGCCGAAGTTCCGCGGCGTCGAGGACGACGCGGAGTCGATGGCCGCGCTCATCTTCGTCGATTACTTCTCGATGATGGGCCGCCAACTGCTACAGGCGGCGCGCGACCTGATGGACGGCTACGCCTACCATCTGCAACCGAACGACTCGATCGCCGGCATCGTTCTGGCGGCCAACCAGATCGGCAACAACCTCCAGATCGACGACGTGGCGGTTCCCAATCAGGATCACCAGCTCACGCCGGGCACGCCCATCACGCTGCCGCCCCTCACCTACTCGATTCAGTCGAAGGACACGCTCGCCAGCATCGCCGACCTCTTCTCCGACTCGAACGCGACCCCGCGCTGGACGACCACGCCCGCGCAACTGATCCTCGCCAACGGCCCGGCGCGCATCCTCCTGCCCGGCATCACGCTCACCGTCAACTCGCAGACCTACACGACGCAGCCGGGCGACAGCTTCCAGTCCGTCGCCGACGCCTTCAAGATGGACCTGACCACCCTGTCGCAGCAGACCGCGCTCTACGGCGCGCAGCCGCTGCTCGTCTCGTCGTCGCAGATGCTCATCCCGGCGCTCGCCTACAAGACCGGCCAGACGGACACGCTCGCCACGGTCGCCGCGCAGTTCGCCACGACCGTCCCGCTGCTGGCCTCGGCCAGCAGCACCGTGCAGGGGCTGTTCTCGCAGGATGCCAACAACGGCGTCATCACGCTCGCGGGCCTTGAGGCTTGGGGCGTCAGCGATTTGTGGGGGGCGATTCAGACGACCGATCAGGTGGCGCAGACGGCCGGCATGATCTCCCGCTTCCTGATGTACGGCCTGCGCCTGCCCGCGGCTTCGGGGCTGTCGCTGTCGGGCCAGTTCCTCTTCCCGACGAACCAGACCGAGTACGCGCTCTACCAACTGACGGGTCAGGAGTTCCCGACGCCCGCGCCGGCCCCCGCGAACAGCTTCCCCGTCACGGTGACGGCCGCCGCCGCCTCGCACAACGTCAGCCTGAGCTTCGTCGAGTTCGACGGCGCGCCCGGCACGAGCACCACCCTCGACATCACCGCGCAGTACGGCAGCCTCTCGACGGTTCTCCAGTGGGCGCAGGGCGGCCAGTTCCAGCCCGCCCCGACCTTCACCGCCCTGCCGCAATCGCTGCCGCAGGCGAAGCAGTTCGCCGCCAACAACTACGCGAACTTCACCACGTCAGACCTCGCGGCCCTGCAAGACCTGACCGACCGGGGCGCGGGCGCGAGCGGCGGCTCGTCGGGGCAGGTGCAGCCGACGCTGTGGCCGCTGCCGTCGAGCTTGATGACCTTGACGGCCGCGCGTCAGGCGACGCTCAGCCCGTTGATCGGCGACATGACGAAGCTGATCCCGCTGATGCCGCAGTTCCAGCCGCAGCGCGGCCAGACCTCACCGGCCGGTCACCAGACGGACTTCACAAATCTGAGCAGCTGGGCGTGGACGACGCGCGTCGATTTCCAGATCAAGCGGCTGCCCGTGAGCGGCGCTTCGTCCGGCGGCGCGGCCGACACGCCGAACGGCCCGGCGTCCGCCCCGAGCCTGCCGAACGTCTACGAAATCGTCGGCGCGTCGACCGAGGGCGCGCAGACGTTGGAGCTGCTGCTGCGCTCGATGGATTCGCTCGGCGAGCAGATCGTTTCGGGCCTGTTCCTGCTCTACCCGCAGTCGGCCGGCTCGGCCGTCTCGCTCACCACCCTCGGCGAGCAGGAGTTCCTGTCGTTCATCACGCAGACCAACCTCTCGACGGAGACGAACCCGGAGCGCTCGCTCATGCTCGCGCGCGCGACGCCCGGCGCCTCGCCGCGCGGGATCGCCAACGCGCCGGGCGAGTTCATCAAGCTGCTCTGGGAGCTGAGCGTCGTGCGCAGCGGCGGCTACTACCTCTTCTATCAGGTGATCGAAGGGGGCGGCGGGCTGCCCTCGTCCATCTTCGACGCGAGCGGCACGGCGACCATGAGCATGGTCGTCGCCTTCGCGGCGCAGGGCGCGTCGTCGTTCGGCGAGACCCCGCTCGCCTTCGTCAACTCCTTCGTCACGACCGACAACCTGAACACGTCGACCGACGTGGTCCAGTTGGTCTCGCAGCCCACCTCGGGCGCGAGCCTGCCGCTCGCGGGGACGCCGGCCGAGACGCTCGCCTCGCTCTCGCAGCTTTACGGCGCCGGCCCCGGCGCCATCGCCGACGCGAACTCGACCCTCCCGCTCACCGCCAACGCGCTCATCCCCGTCGCCGGCGTCGTGCGCCAGTTGACGCAGGCCGACGTGGTCGATCCGAGTCAGACGCTCGCGAACCTCGCGGCCTACTACTCGCAGGGCGCGGCGCAGCCGATCACGGCGGCCGACATCCAGAACTTCAACCCCGGCGTGCAGGTGGCGCTGGGCGCGGTCTTCTACATCCCGCCGGTCGACTACGTGGTCAACTCGGCGAGCGCGCCGGGCAACACCTTCGCCAAGATCGCGCCCTACTACGGCCTTTCTATTGACGCCATGGCGGTCAACGCGCTCGGGGTCGGCGCGCTGTTCCCGCAGAACACCGTGCTCGACATCGACACGCAGGTCTTCGATCTGCGCTCGACCCTCGGCCCCGGCAACGTCACCTTCGAGTTGACGCGCACGAACTACGGCGACCCGCCCGACGACCCCACCGACCCGAGCTACCCCTCGACCTACATGTACTCGCTCTACAACACGCTCTCGGCCGGGCTGTTGCAGAACGTCTTCACCAAGCCCGGCAGCCCGATGGGCCTGCCCTTCGGCCCGCAGGCGCAGGACGACGAGGGCGAGGGGGCCTTCGCGAGCCACGCCGAGCGGGCGCGGAAGCGGCGCGCGCTGCTGGCCTCGGCCGCGCTCGACGACTTCGAGTACACGCAGTCGGTCGGCTTCGCGCAGTTCGCCGAGATCAACGCCGCGCCGGCCAGCCCCGCCTCGGGCCTCCCGCCCGCGTCCGCCAACCCGTACGTCAACGTGGGCGCGACCATCCAGATCGCGCTGCGCTGGCAGGACGTTTACGGCAACACGACCATCACGCCCTTCAGCCAGCCGCCCGCCACCTACAAGGGCGCGCTCAGCGGCGCGGCCGTCCCCGTGCTCTACAGCGACCTCCTCGTCGGCCTGTCGGGCTGGACGAGCACGCTCGCCAACTACATCTATTCGGGCGCGGCCGGCTCGCCCTCGCTCAACCTGAGCCTCGCGCTCGACCCGACGCCCTACGCGGGCAACCCCGATCAGGCCAAGCGCGACCTCGCGCTCTACCAGAAAATCTACTTCCAGCTCAATCAGGACTACACCGGCCTCGACGTGCCCGGCGTGACCGGCAACGCCGTGACGATGACGCTGACCAACTCCGTCTTGGCCGCGCCCGACACGCCCCTGACCGACGCGCAGGCCGGGCAGGTGCGCCAGTACGTCGCCGGCTGCGCGCAGTACCTCGCGGCCGTGGTCGGCGGGACGACCCCGCCGCCGGCGCCTTCGGTCACCGTCGCCTTCCCCGTCACGGTCGGCGGCGTCGCGCCCGGCAACATCATCGAGCTGGACGTGGCGCTCACGCTCTCGCGCAACCCGCTGCTGACCGACCCGGCCGTGGCCGCGCTGGCCGACGGGCTGTCCGTCTCCGGCACGGTGCTGCCGAAGCCCGACGTGGGCACGACGCCCGGCGAGGAGCCGGCCTACGTCGGCTTCGCCACCGCGTTCGAGGCGGCCTTCCAGACCTCCGGCTGGTACATGAAGGTCGGCGAGGGCATGAAGCTGGCGAGCGACTCCGGCGACAACAACACGGCGCTGCAACTGTGGGCCGTGCGCTTCGGCACGGCCGAGGGGCTGGGGGTCTACTTCCAGATCACGGAGAACGCGCCGAGCTACTACGCGCCGAAGCCGGTCGCCACCACGCTCGCCAGCAAGACCGCGCAGATCACCGACTACGCGACGGGCAAGCCGGTCACGATGAGCTTCAACGGCGTGGATCAGAACCAGTGGTTCCAGACCTGCCTCGACGCCATCGACACGTTCCTCTCCGCGACCGACTCCACGTCGGCCTTCATCCTCGACAAGCTGCTCGGCACAGACGACCCCCTGAAGGACGGCTACCTCGGCCTCGTGTTGCAGGCCAAGGAGAGCTTGGCCGACAGCATCAGCGGCGCGGCCGAGCCGATCCTCTCGACCAGTCAGGCCGACTCCTCGACGCGCTGGTTCGCGCAGCAGAAGCTGCGCCAGCAGTTCCTCAACCGCATCGGCGCGGCCTACGCGGCCGGCGCGGCCGTCGTCTACGGCGTGACGAACGTGTCGGGCGCGCCGCCGAGCAACCCGGCCGGCCCGCCCAACCTCTACGGGCAGCCCGGCGGCCAGCTCACGGGGGACGGCGACGCCGCCAACCAGAACTACACGCTGACGGCCACCCGCATCCCGCTCGGCCCGACCGCCGACGGCCAGAACACCTACGACCCGCGGCTCGCCTTCGTCTTCACGACGAAGAACGTGGCCGATCAGGCTTACGTCCCGCTCAAGCTGACGCTCGACATCACGCACCTCGAATTCAACCGCAGCGCCGTCCCCGGCATCGACGGCTACGTGCAGAGCGAGTGGCTCGTCTTCGTCAACGGGCCGTTCCCCTACGACCTGAACCCGAGCGACGACGACCCGGCCGACATCCCCGTCGTCAACCGCAACCTGCCGACGCCGCCCACCGTGCAGGCGCAGACGGCCGGGCAGGTCTACAACTCGCCGGCCGTGTGGCCGGAGGTTCCGCCGCAGACGCCGGTCGACCTGACGCGCTGGGACTACTCCTTCGAGTACCTCTACCACTTCGCCGCGCAGGACACCGTCCAGACGACGATCCAGCTCAACCTGCCGTCGGCCGACTCTTCGAGCCTCAAGCTCACGTCCGGCCCCGACCTGTTCACGGCGCTGGCCCAGTTCGTCACCTCGTACCCCGCCATCTCGGCCGACTTCAGCAAGTACCTCGTCAAGATCGACGCCGAGACCACCGATCAGGCGATCATCGACGGCGCGCAGAAGGCCGTGGACGCCTTCCAGACCTACCTGAACCAAGTCGCCACGGCCTACGCCGCCTCGCTCGAACCGCAGGCGCTGGCGGCGACGGCCGCGCCCAAGCTGGTCAAGATTGATTTCGAGAGCGCGCTCACCACCGACCAGCAGACGGGCGGCGCGCTCACCGACATCCTCAACCTGAGAATCAACGATCAGGCCGCGACGTGGGACAAGGCCGGCGGCACGATCTCGAACGGGGCGGTGACGCTGCCGGCCGCCGTCATCGCCATCGACCCCGGCGCGTACACGCCGGTCGTCCCGCAAGACGCGACGAACCTGTCCTACGTCTACCAGCTGACCGGCTCGAACCCCGCGAAGTACATGCCGTACGATCAGGCGCGCAACAACCCGACGCGCACGGTCTCGATCCCGAACCTCGACGTGCTGCTCTACCAGAACGGCATGGCGGCGGTCTCCGTGGATCGCAACAAGTTGCTCTTCCCGGTCGATTCGCAGGTCACGACGAACCCCGACTTCGTCTTCACGACCCCGTGGGTCAGCTTCGCCAACCCCGTCGTGCCGCGCCTCACCTACGAGTCCTTCTCGCTCGACGGCGGCGGCAGCCCCGGCGACACCTTGGAGCAGTTGCTGGACGCCTTCTTCGCCGGCCTGTTCACCGGCGGCGACGGGAGCGTCACGGTGGAGGTGACGATGACCGGGTCTTACAACTACCAGATGCCGACGGGCTTCCCCGTCAGCCTCCCGGTCTGTTTGCTGCCGCCGGTCGAAACGCCGGTCGACCCGGCCGTGACCCCGACCTTCACCTCGGCGGTCGCGTCGGCGGTCGCGACTTGGATCGGCGAGCAGCACCCGACGACCGCCGGCGACGCGCAGGTCGCGTTCAAGCTCACGCTGTTCGGCAGCGAGGAGAAGCAGCCGCTGCTCGTGGTCGACGACCTCTACCACTCCGTCTCGTCGTCGTCATCGGCGAAGGGCGGGCGAAGCGACACGCAAGCCGACTCGCGCGACGAGGCGGCGTGAGCGGCCGGGCCTCGGCGCGCGCCGCGGGGGCGGGCAAAGCGGGCGGCGCGGAGTCGTACGAGTAGACCGGCGTCGAGCAGGCGGTTGAACACTGGGCAGGGGCGTCACAAGTGACGCCCCCGCGGCGTATCAGACTTGCCCCTCGGCGGCTTCCTCATCAGTCGCCTTTTCCTTGCCGAAACGACTCAGCAGCCTGTCCACCAAGCCGTAGATGCGCTCGGACTCTTTCGCCAGCAGGGGCGCGGCGCTGGCGAGGATCAGGACGTAGAGGGCGGCGAACGGCTGGAGGATGGCCGCGAGGCCGCCGGCCAGCGCGAGGTTGGCGATGATGATGGAGAACTCGCCGCACGCGAGCAGCGTGAACGAGGTGTTGAGCGAGCCGACCGGCGAGAGGCGCGCGCGCCGGCCCACGATCACCCCGGCGACGATGACCCCGACGAGCGAGAGGAGCACGGCGCCGGCCGCCAGCCACACCGCGCCGCCGAGGCTGAACGGGTCAATCGAGAGGCCGAAGCTGAAGAAGAAGGCCGCGCCGAAGAAGTCGCGGAACGGCACGATCAGCCGCTCCATCCTCTCGCTGTGCTCGGTCTCGCCGAGGATCAGCCCGAGGAGCAGCGCGCCGATGGACTCGGCGACGTGGATCGTCTCGCCCAGCCCCGCGAGCAGGAAGAGTGAGGCGAAGACGACGACGACGAAGACCTCGTTCGACGAGATGCGGAACAGGCGGTTGAGGGCGGGCGTCGCCCGGCGGCCCAAGATCATCAGGCCGACGATGAAGCCGAGCGCGATGCCGCCCGACGAAAGCACGCCGGTCAGGGAGGTGGCGCCGCTCAGGACGATGCCCGAGATGAGCGAAAGGTAGACGGCGAGGAAGACGTCCTCGAACATCGTGATGCCGAGAATCAGCTCGGTCTCGGGGTTGGCCGTGCGCCGGTAGTCGAAGAGGACTTTGGCGACGATGGCGCTCGAAGAGATGGTCGTCACGCCCGCCATCACCAGCGTCTCGCGCATCGGGAAGCCGGCGAGGTAGGCGTAGGCCAGCCCGGCCGTGAAGTTGATGCCGATGTAGATCGACCCGCCCACGAGGATCGAGCGGCCCGCCTCCATCAGGCGCGTGACGCTCGACTCGAGGCCGAGGTAGAAGAGCAGGAAGAGGACGCCGATGCGCCCCATGAAGGAGATGATCGGGGCGGTCTCGATGAAGCGGAAGTCGAAGACGCCCCACTGCGGCGCGTGCGCCCCGACCGCCATGCCGATGAGGATGAGGAACGGGACGTTGGAGAGCCCGAGCCGGTGGGCGAGCGAGACGGCCAGCGCGATCAGCCCGAGCGCCAGCCCGACTTCGAGGATGATGGTGTCCATCGGCTCAGCCCGCCCTTCCTTCGGCGAGCAGCCGCTTGAGCGCGCCTATCGTGCGCCGGTCTCCGGCCGCGATCAGCGTCGCGCCCTCGTTCAGGACGGTGTCGGCCTCGGGGTTGGTGCGCTTCGTCTGGTCGGGCTCGATGATCGAGACGATGGAGGCGCCCGTGCGCGTGCGCACTTCCATGTCGCGGATGGTTCGGCCGACGCAGGCCGCCCCCGCCTCGATGGTGAACCATTCGAGCACGAGGTCTTCTAAAACCACCTCGGCCATCGGCAGGCTCCGCGGCACGTAGGTCAGCCCGCCGATGATGCCCGCGATCTGCCGCGCCTCGCCGTCCGTGAGCCGCAGCACGGAGGCCGGGCGGTCGAGGTTCTTGCGCGTGAAGTGATACAGCTCGCGCGTGCCGTCGTCGTGGATGACGATGACGAGGCGGTCGCCGCTCATGGTCTCGACCTGAAACTTGCGGCCGACGCCGGGGAGGAATGCTTCGCTGATGGTGGACATGAACGCTGGCCCTTTCCGCGCCTCTCGGGGACGGCCCGACCCGGCGCGCCGAACACATGTTTTAGCCGCGCCCCGGCGGCGAAGTACGCTCGCGCAAACATCGCGTGCGGGGGGCCGGTTTCGGCGACCCGCGCGGGCGTGTGACGAGCCGTGCGACTTATACCTTTGAGTGTGAAGTTTACCCCCGTCCGCGCCCACCGGCGAGTCAGACGGGGCCGCCCGCCCGCACGACCTCGACCGAGCAGGCCGCGCCCGTCACCAGCGCCGACGCGACGCCGCCCAAGCCCGACGCCTCGCCGGGGGAACCCGACCCGCGTGAGCCGACGAAGATTGAATCGGCCGCCCACTCGCGCGCCTCGTCTACCAGCACGCGCCGCGGGTCACCCTCCCTGATCTCGACCGACGCGCGCAGCCCCGCATCGGCTAACACCAGCCGCGCGCCTTCGGCCATCAGCCGCGCGTTGACCGGCGCGCCTTCCGCGCGACCCGTGACCAACTCCTCCAACCTCGGCGGGGCTTCGCCCGCGCTCGTCGGGCCGCTCCCGTCGTCAACGACGACGAGGCGCGCCTCCGCGCCCGCGGGCCACGCGCGCACGCCCACGGCGCGCACGGCCCACCTCGCGCCCGGCGACCCGTCCACGCCCACGACGAGTCTCACCGGCGCGCCGTCCCCCTTCTCGACTCCGCGCCTGCCGACGCGCACCGAGCCGCGCGCGTGAGCGGCGAGCGATTTCGACACGCTGCCGAGGAAGAACCGCCCGAGCGCCGAGCGGCCCTGCGAGCCGGCGACGACGAGGTCGGGCCGCCACTCCTCAACCTTCCGCAGCAACTCCCGGGAGGGCGAGCCTTCGAGGGCTCGGGTACGCGCTTCCCATTCGGGGAAGTATGAGAGGAGGCGCGCGCGCGCGTGCGCCGCGAACCCGCGCGCCTCCGCGAGCAGCCGCAGCGCCTGCTCCTTCGCCACGGCGATGGCCGGCAGCAGCCTGTCCGAAGTCAACGCCGTGCCGGCGACCTCGGCCATCGGCGAGGAGGCGCTCACGAGGCCGTCGCCGACCGAGACGATCAGGGCCTCGGCCTCGCGCGGCAGGCCGGCGCGGCGCAGGTCGTCCAGCGCGGCGTCGGCGTAAGCCGAGCCGTCGTACGCGATCATTACTTTCATTCGGCCTTTCATAAATCACCATCCCCGCCCGCGCGCCGCCCGTCGCCCGCGCCTTTAAAAGAGCCCCGCTTGTTCTCGACTCTCATCCGCCGCCGCTCGTTCGCCTCCAGCCACGCGTACCACCCGAACAGGATCGCCAGCAGAATCAGCGCCACGACGATTGACTTGAACTCCATAACCCCTCCGCGTTAATCGCCACCGTCATCCGGCCGGTAGTTTTAAGCCGCCTCGTGGCGCTTCCGTCTCGCCACCCGTCGCCCCGGCCGGGGGGCCGCGGCGGCCGCCGCCTCACCGGCTCCGGCCGCGGCCGTCTTCTCCTGCCGGGTCGCTTCCGTCAACTCCTTATCTCTACCTTCCAAATCCGCGAACGCGACGACGAGCAGCAGCCCGCACATGGCGAGCGTCGAAAGCACGTAAAGCAGCGCGGTCTGCTCCCAGTAGAGCAGCGCGCCGACGAAGGCCAACGCGCCGACGACCCACATCAGTCCGCGCCGCCGCCCCTTCCGTCCTCCCGTTGTGTTGACTCTTCGACTCAATTGATAACCTCCCCGGTTCGCGGGGCGCCCGACCGCGCCGTGTTTCGCCGTCAGCCCGAGTCGCGCCGAGCGCGCATCACCCGGCGAACCTCCTGCCGCCTGCCCCGTTTAACTGCCTCCAGCTTAAGCCGCGACGGGGCGGCGGGAAACCGTGACTTCACCCGTTCCGTCCAAGTGTTTTCACGCGCTTCCGCTTCGGGCCGAGGTTCCACGGACGGGAGGTTAGCGACGCGCGCCGGCGTCGGATTCGAGGGTGATGCGGAGGGGACAAACGAGGGGGCTTGATGAGGCAGGAGGCGGGGTGAAGGGCTAACGGCTCAGCCGGACGTGCCGTGCCCGAAGACGTGGCGCGCGATCTCGACGCGGTTGCTCCACCCTTTTTTGGAGAGGATGTTACTGATGTGCCCTTCGACGGTGCGGGCGCTGACGCCCAGCTCGGCGGCAATCTCCTTGTTGCTCAGCCCCTCGGCCACGAGCCGCGCGACGCGGCCTTCGGCCTCGGTGAAATCCTCGTCGGCGGCGAACTGCGGGGCCGGGCTTTCCGCGCCCCTCGCGGTGCCCACGAGGCGCGCGAGTTCGGCGCTGGTGCGCTCGACGCGTTTCAGGAGGTTGGAGACGACGGCGAGCAACTCCTCCGGGTCGAAAGGCTTCGTGATGTAGGCGTCAACGCCCGCGCGGATGCCCGCGAGGCGGTCTTTCCGCTCGCCCTTCGCGGTGAGAAAGATGACGGGGATGAGTTCGGTGCGCGGGTTCGAGCGCAGAGCGCGCGCGAGTTGGTAGCCGTCCATGCCCGGCATGCGGATGTCGCTGACGATTAAGTCCGGGACGCTCGCGTTGACGGCGACGAGCGCCTCCGCGCCGCTCCGCGCGGTCGTCACCTCGTAGCCCTCTTCGCGCAGCGTGACGGCGACGGCGCGCAAAAGTTTCGCCTCATCGTCCACGACCAGCAACCTTTTAGCCATTTCGCAGCCCCCCGCGCTCCGTCGCGCCGCCCGCCAGATTCTCCGGGGGGGCGGCCGCGGGAGCCAAAGCCCACTCGCCCCCGCCCCCGCCGGACTCGTCGCGCCAGACCGGGAGCCGCAGCGTGAAGGTGCTTCCCTGCCCGACCCGGCTGCTCGCCTCTATCGAGCCGCCCATCCCTTCGACGAGCACGCGCGCGAGGTGGAGGCCGAGGCCGATGCCGGGCACCTCCTGCTCGTCGCCGCCGGGCGCGCCGTCGCCCGCCCCGGCCCGCCCGCGGTAGAAGCGCTCGAAGATGCGCGGCAGGTCTTCGGCGCCGATGCCCGGCCCGGTGTCTTCGACCTCGAACGCGACCCGTTCGCCGCCCCCGTCGCGGCGGGCGCGCAGCGTCACGCGCCCGCCGTCGGGCGTGTACTTGATCGCGTTCTCGACGACGGCGCAGAGCGCGCGCCGCAGCGCGCTCCTGTCGCCGCGAACGGGCGGCAGGTCTGGGGTCACTTCGACGACAAGCTCCTGATTGCGTTCCGCGGCCCCGGCGCGCTCGATCTTCTCACAGTCCCGCAGCGTCTCGCCCACCTCGACGCGCCCCGGCCTGATCTCGACGCCGCCCACCTTCACGCGCGACAGGTCGAGCAGGTTATGCACGAGGTCGATCTGGCGGTCGCATTCGGAGGCGATGTCTTCGAGGTACTCGCGCCGCTCCCCCTCGGAAGGGTTCTTCCTCAGGAGCACGCGCGTCAGGGTCTTGATGGTCGTCAAAGGCGTCCGCAGCTCGTGCGAGACGGCGGCGAGGAACTCGTCCTTGATGGCGTTGGCGACCTCGGCCTCCTGCCGCGCCTGCTGCTCCAGCGCGAGCGCCCTTTCGCGCGCCGCGCTGAGCGAATTGATGATGAGGGCCGCGAGGGTGAAGACGCCGAGCTGAAGCAAATCTTCCCCGTACACCTTGAAGGAGTAGGCGGGCGGGAAAAAGAAGAACGCGCCGAGGACGGCCGAGAGCGCCGTGGCGAGCAGGCCCGCGCCCAACCCCCCGCGCCACGCGCTGAACATGACGGCGGCAAGGTACACGGCCGAAACGTCTATCTGCACGTACCGCGTGGCCGGCATCGTCAGCGCGAACACGGCCGCCACCGACCAGACGCCGATCAGGTGCCGCCTCACCCGCCCGCCGATGCTTTCGCCACTCGCGCCCCGCATCTCAACGACCCCGGCCGCGGCGAAGCTCAACGCCGCAGAAGTTCCACGCCGCGAGGAGACTGGTTGAACTAAAGCCTCCGACCGCAGGCAAGCCGGTTGCGCGTCCGGCGTGGCGACAGGTCAGGCCGCCGGTTACCGGCCGGCCTGCGATGCGCGCCACCGCGCCGCCCTCCGGTCCATTTCTTTGACGAAGCCGTCCTTGCCGTCCATGTACCCGCCCGCGCTCTGCGGGTGCTCGCCCGCCAACTTCCTCTTCAGCTCGCTGTACCTTTGCGCGTCTGCGGGGTGGGCGATCATGTAGTCGCGGAAGGCTAAGTGACGGGCCACCTCCGCCGAGCCGGTTTGGAACGTGTGGACGTGGCGCGTCCTGATCCCTTCCTTGTCGTCTTTACGGAAGTACCGGCGGCCGGGGATGCCGTACTCACCCATCACCTCGTAACCGAGCGACTCCATCGCCGGACTCCGGCCGTCCACTTCGGCAATCTCCCGAACCTCGACTAACAGGTCAACGATGGGCTTCGCGTATATGTCGGGGATGGCCGTGCTGCCGATATGGTGGACGGCTATGACATTTTCGCCCAGCGCGGCGGCCACCTGCTTCGCTTCCGCCTCGAACGCATCCCGCCACCGGGGGTCGTGGG
Source organism: Pyrinomonadaceae bacterium (assembly GCA_035563275.1). Classification (GTDB taxonomy): domain Bacteria; phylum Acidobacteriota; class Blastocatellia; order Pyrinomonadales; family Pyrinomonadaceae; genus QHXN01. Next base: position 2,779 of record DATMVI010000394.1, on the reverse strand, counting down.
GGAGGACTTCAACTTTCCTCATCGCTCAAGCACCTCACGAGCGGCCTGTAAACTACCGCCCCGGCCGATTGCCCCGAGCAGCCGAACGCCCGGCGCCACCCGCCGGGACAAGTAAAATGACACACGCGCCGAGCCGCGGTCTGCTTGAGCGAGATGTTATACCGCACGGGGCGGCCGGAGGGAACGCTCGGAGTCTCGGGCCGGCGCCGAGGTCGGCGGGGACTTCAGCGCCGGCTTGGTTGAGGAGCCCGGCGTGCTGGTCTGTCCACCGGCGGGGAATGATTTCGGCCTAACGGGTGTGGGCCGCGCCGGCCGCGGCGTCCATCCGCCCCTCGGCCGCGGACTCGCGCGCCTTACCCCCGCCCCAGCGCAGGTGAAGATCATGGGCACCTGCCTGCGGTAGCGGCGGTAGTCGTCCCCGTGCGAACGGATCAGGTCGCGCTCCTCGAATTGAATGGCGATGAAGATGTAGGCCGTCGTCGCCAGCGCGAAGACGAGGTGGGCCGCGGTCATCCGGGGCGTCGCCCAGAAGATGCAGAGCCACGCCAGATAGATCGGGTGGCGGACGTGCCGGTAGAGCCCCGGCGTTCTGAAATTGAGCGGGGCAGGGCGGCGGCCGCGCAGATGGCTCCAGACCTGCCGCAGCCCGAACAGCTCGAAGTGATCGATCAGGAAGGTGCTGACGAGCAGCGCGACAGCCGCCACGAAAGCCGCTACATCGCCACCATCCCCGGCCTCGGCTACCGCTTCGTCGCCGAGGTGCGAACGTCTCTGTTCGGAGAGGCGGAGCGGGCGGCGGGCGTGCGCGGGCAGCCGCGCCCCGTCGCCGGTGTGGGCGTGGCGCGAAGTGAGAACGGGTGGGCCGGCGGGCCGGAGTCGGAGGGGGCGGGCGCGGGGGTCGCCGAGAGGTTTGTCTCCGCGAACGGGGGCGTTTCTTCGGGGGTGGTCGAGCCTTCACGCCCGCCCGCGCCTGCGCGCGGCGAATCACCCATCGCCTCCCTGAAACACCACCGGGAGTTCGCGGCGGCGGCCGTGGCGCTGCTCCTCGTCGGGGCGTCGGCCGTCGCGTTCTGGGCTTACAGGCACGCCGGGGACGGCCCCGCCGAGGCGACGGCGGCCAGCGAGATCGAGGTCACGCCGCTCACGCGCACCGGCACGACCCGCGTCGCCGCCATCTCGCCCGACGGCAAATACATCCTCTACTCGGCGGCCGAAGCCGGGCGCGAGAGTTTATGGCTGAGGCAGGCCACCGCCTCCAGCGCGCAGCAGATCGTCGCGCCCGCGAGGGCCGAGTACCACGGGCTGACCTTCTCGCGCGACGGCGGACACGTCTACTTCGTGAGGTCGGAGACGAACGGCTCGGCGCGCGCGCTCTACCGCATGCCGGCGCTGGGGAGCGTGGCGACGAAGCTGCTCGACGGCGTCCACTCGCCGGTGACGTTGTCGCCCGATGGCGGCCGCCTCGCCTTCGTGCGTAACTCCGGGGGCGAGAGCGCGCTGATGATCGCCGGCGCCGACGGGGGCGGACAGCGCCGGCTCGCGGCGAGGCCGATGACCGACCACTTCAAAGTCCCCGCGTGGTCGCCCGACGGGAAGCTGATCGCCTGTTTTCGCCGGGACGAAGCCGCGGGCGACGAGTTGAGGGTCGTCGCCGTGCCGTTCGACGGCGGGGCGCCGGAGCGCGCGTTCGCCGTCCCGCCGGACATCACGCCGATGCCTTTCGTCCGCTGGTCGCCGGACGGGCAGGCGTTGACTTATACCGCCCACCGCGACGGCATCTCGAACATCTGGGCGCAGCCTCTGGGCGGGGGCCCCGCGAAGCAGTTGACCGAGTTCAAGGTCGAAGGCCGGCTCCGGTTCGACTGGTCGCGCGACGGCAGGCAACTGGTCTTGTCCCGCCACATCTGGACATCCGACCTCGTGCTCCTGAGAAACTTCAAGCCGGGCAGGGCGTCCTGAGAGCCGCTTCGGCCGCGCACCGAAATCTAAAACCTCTCGCCTACCTCCTGATCGGGATCGCCCAGTCGCCCATCAACAGGTTCTGCGGAACCTGCGCGAAGGCGTAGCGGCCGGCGGCGGGGTCGAGGTCGAAGACCCAGATCACGTCGAAGCGGTCTTCGGGCCAGTCCTGCGGGGCGGTGGTCGTGTCGCCGAGGATGTGGTTGGCGATCCACGGGATGAACTCCTGCTGCCAGCAGACGAGCACCACGGCCTCGCAGAGAAAAGCCTCCTCGACCATCTCGGCGGCCTCGTCGCGGGTGAAGTTCGTGTTGACCTTGATGGCCAGCTTCTCGGCCAGCGGCGTGACGGTCTCAAGCGACCGGCGGCTGCCGGCGCGCCGCTTCGGCTTCGAGGCGTAGATGAGGGTCGGCGCGGCCAGCGCGGGGTGCGGGGGCGAGCCGCCGTGCGGCGCGAAGAGGTGCGCCAGAGCGCCCGCCCTCTGCCAGCCGCGGACGGTCAAAGACTCGCTCTCGCGCTCGCCCTCGTCCGTCACGCCGTAAGGCGGCGGCGACTGCGCGGGCTTCTCGGCGTGGCGGATCAGCATGATCTTGGTCGCGCGTCGCATCGGTTCGCTCACCCCGTCTCGCCCCGCCCCCGTCAGCAGCGGACGCGCAAGGCCCCCGGCAGGATTTCGAACTCGGCGGGCAGACGCCCGACCAACTCGCCGTCAACTTCGAGGCTCACCTGCGCGCCGCCCGCCGGCCGGGCCGCGACGCGGCGCGCGCGCGCGTGGCGCACCTCGCGCAGGCCCAGATGCGTGCCGAGGTAGAGGCGGTAG